>JALHDK010000003.1 GCA_022838965.1 Actinomycetales bacterium
TTCGGGCAGCATGTACTGGTCGGGCACCTCCACAAAGATACCGAGGCAGGCCTTCTGGCCCACCTTGCGGCAGGCAACCTGGTGGCGCTTGTTGGGATACGGACGGCGGAGTGCCAACTGTGATCCATCAATGTGCAGACCCAGCTTCGGGCAGGAGAAATCAAGCACTCTTACGGGGGTCAAAGGCCCGACTTCCGGCGCGTCGAACAACTGCGGCTGAAAGTGGCAAAGCACGGCTATTCCCCCCTCACGATCTTGCCGGGTGCCAGCGACACGCCATCGTCCTTCACCGGGGAAATCCAGCCGCACTCGCGCGCCTTGAGGGAAAAGAACAGTGCGGGCGAATTGGGCGGCACCGGGCACGCCCCGCAGAAGCCGGTGGCGAAGGGCAAGTCCGGCAATCCCGCCAAGCGGGCCCGGCAGGAGATGGAGCTGCAGCAGCGTGCGGCGGAGCGCGGTGCGGCCTTCGGCGCGCTGCCGCCGGCGTTCGACCCCTCCCAGTTCGAGCTTCCGGCGGGGTTCGAGAAGTACCTCAAGAAGTGAGCACCCTCACCGGCGCCATGTGACCGGTGCGCTGCTCTCGGCGTGTCGCCGCGCCCGGCCGCCCCGGCCGGCAGGACGCATGGCCGCCGCACGGATGGCTGCGATGAGCGGCCGCGCCCCTGCGAACTGATCCGCGCACCCCCTTGCGTTCCACCTACGCCTCTGGTTAACTAGTAGAGTAATGAACCAAGGAAGAAGGGCCATGGACGCGTTCGATGACCGCACGCCGATCTACCAGCAGATCGCCGACCGGATCCGCGTCGCCATCCTCTCGGGAGACCTGAAGGAGGGGGACCAGGTGATGTCCACCACGCAGTACGCCACCACCTACCGCATCAACCCCGCCACCGCAGGGAAGGCGATGACCGCCCTGGTGGAGGAGGGCCTGCTCCACAAGCGCCGGGGCCTCGGGATGTTCGTCTCGCCGGGGGCGCGGGAGGCGCTGCGGGCCGCAGGCCGCGCCCGCTTCTTCACCGACTCCCTGCAGCCCGTCCTCGACGAGGCCGCCGTGCTGGGAATCACCACCGACCAGATCATCGACCACATCAGGGGGACGAAGTGACCACCATCAGCCCGGCGGGCCTGGAGATCCGGGACATCTCGCACGCCTTCGGCAACACCGTTGCCCTCGACCGCGTGACCTGCACCGTCCGGCCCGGGACCATCACCGGCCTCATCGGGCGCAACGGCGCCGGCAAGACCACTCTCGCGGCACTCGTCGCCGCCCTCCGGCCCGTGCAGTCCGGGACGATCCGCCTCGACGGCGCGACCCCGTGGGAGAACCCCGCGGTGACCTCGCGGGTCTGCCTGGTCCGCGACAAGGGCGGAGTGATCGAGGACGAGCGGATCCGCACCACGTTCGAGATCGCCGCGATGCTCCGGCCGCACTGGGACGCCGCATACGCCCGTGACCTCCTCGAGCGTTTCGAGATCCCGTTCCGGCGCAAGCCCCAGCAGCTCTCCCGTGGCCGGCGGTCCGCCCTGAGCGCGATCATCGGGCTCGCCTCCCGCAGCGACCTCACAATCTTCGACGAGGTCTACCTCGGCATGGACGCCGTCGCCCGCCGGATGTTCTACGACGAGCTGATGGCGGACTGGATCGCCCACCCGCGGACCATCGTGCTGTCCTCGCACCTGCTCGACGAGGTCGAGGACCTCATGGAGGACGTGATCATCCTCGACCGCGGGCGGGTGGTCGCCGCCGGCGACACCGACGCGGTCCGGGCGGAGCACTCCCGCGACGGCAGCCTCGCCTCCCTCACCGACGTCCTCATCGCCCTGTCCAGCTCCACCCCAAGGAAGGCGTCATGACCACCACCACGAGCCAGGCCGGCACCATCACCCGGTGGTACGTCCGGAGCTCCTCCCGGGTGCTCGCCGTCACCATCCTCATCTCCGCCCTGATCTCCCTCCTCCTCGGGGATGCCCGCGGATGGAACGAACCGGTCCCTGCCTCCGATCCCGGGATCGTCATGTTCAGCTTCTCCACGACCCTCATCGGCGTTCCGCTGGGGGCTGTGGGAATAGCGGCCTTTTTCCTCGCGATCGTGCAGACGGCCGGCTACACCCGCGCGCTGGTGGCCCACGGCGCCACCCGCACCTCCCTGACGATCGCGCAGCTCGCCCACGGCCTCTGGCTGGCGGTCGTCACGGGGCTCCTCTCCCTGCTCGTGCTGATCCTCGAGGTGAACCTGGCCGGCGGCTGGATCCTGTCCACCTTCGGGCTGGCCGAGGGGGACACGGTCGCCGACGGCATCCCGACCGTCATCCGTGGCTTCGGCCTGGTCCTGCTCAGCGTCCTCGCCGGCTCCGTCATCGCCGGGATCTTCCTGCGGTGGCCCTGGTGGGTGGGCGTGGGCCTCCTCGTCACCGTCCTCTGGGTGCTGCCCTGGCTGTCCGTCTGGTTCCGGCCGCTCGCGGACCTGGGGTCGGCCCTGGCGGCGTGGCCCGGGGCCATCCCCACGGGTGTGGTGCTGCTCGCGGCCACCCACTGGTTCGTGATGCGGCGCACGTCCGTGCCGTGAGGCGCGCACCACAGCGCACCGGGCCGGGGGCGTTCGCCCCCGGCCCCCTTCTTCTGGCAGAATCTCCAGGTGTACCCGGTCCGGTGGGGCCCTCTCACCCGCCGCGGCTGCGTCCCGAGCACCGCCCCACCCGTATCCCACCGTGGTGGCGCGTGGCTCAGAACCACAGATCAGGAGAGACCACCGAAGTGGCAGTCAAGATTCGACTCAAGCGCATGGGCAAGATCCGTGCGCCCTACTATCGCGTCGTCGTCATGGACTCGCGGACCAAGCGGGACGGGCGGGCGATCGAGGAGATCGGGAAGTACCACCCGACCGAGGAGCCGTCGTTCATCGAGATCGACTCCGAGCGGGCGCAGTACTGGCTCGGCGTCGGCGCACAACCGACCGAGCAGGTGCTCGCGCTGCTGAAGATCACCGGCGACTGGCAGCGCTTCAAGGGCATGGAAGGCTCCGCGGGCACGCTGCGGACGAAGGCCGCGAAGTCTGACTCCCTCACCGCCGTGAAGGCGGCCGAGGACAAGGCTGAACTGCTCAAGGCCAAGGCTTCCCAGGCACGTGCGGAGAAGGCCGCCCAGCCCGAGGCAGCCGAGCCCGAGGCCGCTGCCGGGGACGCCTGATGCTGGCGGAGGCACTCGAACACCTGGTGCGGGGCATCGTCGACCATCCCGACGACGTCCGGGTGTCCTCCCGGCCGATGCGTCGCGGCGAACTGCTCGAGGTCCGCGTGCACCCGGACGATCTCGGCCGGGTGATCGGCCGGTCCGGCCGGACCGCCCGCGCCCTGAGGACCGTCGTCATGGCTCTCGCCAAGGGGCCCGTGCGGGTGGACGTTGTCGAGACCGACGCCCCCTGACGCCTGGCCCCCATCCGGACCCGGTCCCGCGCGGGGCCGGGTCCCTCCCTTGGGTGGACCGGGCCCGGACCTTCCCGGCCCACACGCGATAATGGCGGCATGCTGCTCACCGTCGCCGTGATCGGAGGCGCCCACGGTCTGCGCGGTCACGTGCGCCTGTTGCTCCGCACCGACGACCCCGATCTCCGTTTCCGGCCCGGGGTGGTGCTCGCGACCGACCATCCCGCGCACCCCGCCCTCACCGTGGCGGAGGTGCGCCACGCCGGCGCCTCCTGGCAGGTGCGCTTCGCCGAGATCCGGGACCGGACGGACGCCGAGGACCTGCGCGACGTGACGTTGAGCATCGAGACCGACGCCTGGGAGTCGGCGCCCGACGAGTGGTACGACCACGAACTCCTGGGGCTGCCCGCCCGCACCCCCGAGGGCGTGGCGCTGGGCGACGTCGTCGGGGTCGAGCATGGTCCCGCGCAGGACCTGCTGCTGATCCGCACGCCCGCGGGCGTCGATGTGCGCGTGCCGTTCGTGACGGCGCTCGTACCGGTGGTCGCCGCCGACGGCATCACGATCGACGCACCCGCCGGGCTGTTCGAGGACGAGGAGGCCTGATGCGCGTCGACGTCGTCACCATCTTCCCGAGCTACTTCGAGCCGCTCCGGCTCTCGCTCCTCGGCCGTGCGCTCGCTGCGGGGACGCTCGAGCTCGCCGTCCACGACCTGCGTCACTGGGCCACCGACCGCCACCACACCGTCGACGACGCCCCGCTGGGCGGGGGCGCCGGGATGGTGATGAGGCCCGACGTCTGGGGCCGCGCCCTCGAGGACGTCCTCGGCGCCGGCCCGCGCGAGGGAGCGGGGCGGACGGTGCTGGCGATCCCGACGCCGTCGGGGATCCCCCTGGACCAGCGAACGGTCGAGGACCTCGCGACGGCGGGTCACCTCGTGATCGCCTGCGGGCGCTACGAAGGGATCGACGCACGCGTGGCGGAGCACTACTCCCGGCGTGTCGAGGTGCTCGAGTACTCGATCGGCGACTACGTGCTCAATGGCGGGGAGGCCGCCGCCCTCGTGCTCGTCGAAGCGGTGGCGCGCCTGCTGCCGGGGGTGCTGGGCAACCCGGCCTCGCTCGCCGAGGAGTCCCACGGGGCGGCCGGACTGCTCGAGTACCCCGTCTACACGCGGCCCGCCAGCTGGCGGGGCCTGGACGTTCCGGACGTGCTGCTGTCCGGACACCACGCCCGCATCGCCCGCTGGCGCCGCGACCGGGCCCTGGAACGCACGGCGCGCCGTCGTCCCGACATGTTCGCGCGGCTGCACGGCGACCAGCTGACCTGGGAGGATCGCGAGGTGCTCGCGAGCCTGGGGTACGCCCGCACCCCCGACGGGCCCCGGCGGCTGGAGGTCAGGGAGGGGCGCCCCGGGGAGGCGGCCGCCCTCGCGGCCCTCGCGGCGGAAACCTTCCCGCTCGCCTGCCCTGACGATACGCCTGCCGGGGACATCGCCGCCTTCATCGCCACCCACCTCTCGCCGGAGCGGTTCACGGAGTACCTCTCGGACGGCGAGCGCTACCTGGTGCTGGTCGCCGAACTCGCCGGCGAGCTGGTCGGTTACACGCTCTCGGTGCTGCCCCGGACGGCGGACGAGCCGCCGTACGCCGCCGATGTCGCCGCCGCGGTCCCGCTGCGCCCGGTGGCCGAGCTGTCCAAGATCTACGTGCGGGGAAGCGTCCACGGCAGCGGCGTCTCGCAGGCGCTGATGGACGCCACGCTCGCCCGGCTCTCCGCCCGCACCGTTGACGGCACCCCGCTCGCCGGGGTGTGGCTCGGCACCAACGCCCGCAACAAGCGGGCCCGCGCCTTCTACGAGCACGCCGGCTTCCGCCGGGTGGGGGCGAGGCGATTCCTCGTCGGGGGACGTGTCGAAGATGACGCGGTGTTCCTTCGGCCGCTGGTGGCTCCGTCATCGTGAGGTGTGGCAGACTGGTCCGGCACGCGTCACCCGGAGCCCGTCTGCCGGCGGGGGAGGGTTCCCCATGTGACGCCCACCACCCGACGATCCCGGGGCGCCCGGCGCCCCCCGAGCGCGCGTGACCCCCGGCACGAGCGGAGAGAGAACACACCATGCAGAAGCTGGACCAGGTCGATGCCAAGTCCCTGCGCGATGACATCCCGCCCTTCCGCCCCGGTGACACCGTCAAGGTCCACGTCAAGGTGGTGGAGGGCAACAGGTCCCGCATCCAGGTGTTCCAGGGTGTCGTGATCGCCCGGTCGGGGTCCGGGGTGCGCGAGACGTTCACGGTGCGCAAGATCTCGTTCGGCGTCGGCGTCGAGCGGACGTTCCCCGTCCACTCCCCGTCGATCGACCACATCGAGGTCGTGACCCGCGGTGACGTGCGGCGGGCCAAGCTGTACTACCTGCGCAACCTGCGCGGCAAGGCTGCGAAGATCAAGGAGAAGCGGGAGAGCACGGCCCGGTGACCCGCCCGCCTGGTGCATTCGGGCACTCGGACGGGGTCGAGCAGTGACGGGGCTGAGCAGGTGAGCGACGCAGGGGACATGCCTGGGAGCATCCCCCCGGCGCAGCGGCCGCGGCTGGACGAACCGCCGCGCCACGACCGGACCGCCGGGACGGACAGGCTGGCGTGGCTGAAGGAGACCGTCGCGGTCATCGCGATCGCGCTCGCCATCTCGCTGGTGGTGAAGACCTTCCTCATCCAGGCGTTCTACATCCCCTCGTCCTCGATGGAGGACACCCTGGCCATCAATGACCGGATCCTCGTGAACAAGCTCGTCCCGGGTGCGAGCGAGCTGCAGCGCGGGGACATCGTGGTGTTCACCGATCCCGGTGGCTGGCTCGCGGACCGTCCGCCGGAGCCCAACGTGGCCAGGCGTGTGCTCATCGATGTGCTCACCTTCGTCGGCATCATGCCGCACGACGCGGGCGAGCATCTCATCAAGCGCGTCATCGGCCTTCCCGGCGACCGGGTGGCCTGCTGCTCGGTCGAGGGCCACCTCACCGTGAACGGGGTCGGGGTGGCCGAGCCGTACCTGAAGCCCGGTGTGGCGCCCTCCCAGTTCGAGTTCGAGGTCGTCGTGCCCGCGAATGCCCTCTGGGTGATGGGCGACAACCGCTCCAACTCCGCCGACTCGCGTGCCCACATGGGCGACCCGGGAGGTGGGTTCGTGCCCATCGACGACGTGGTCGGCCGGGCCGTCCTCACCATGTGGCCCCTGGACCGCCTGGGATACCTCGGTGGTGGCCAGGCCGCCTTCTCGGACGTCCCGACGCCGGACTGAGGACGTGCGATGCAGGTCCCGACGCGGGTGGTCGAGCGCAGGCTGCTGCGACGGCACGCCTGGGTGGTGGGCATCGACGAGGTGGGTCGGGGCGCCGTCGCGGGGCCGGTGAGCGTGGGCGCCGCCGTCGTCTCGCGGTCGACCCGTGCGACCTTCCCCGCCGGACTGCGCGACTCGAAGCTGCTCGCACCCGAGGCGCGGGCGACGCTGTGCACGCCGGTGCGTGCGTGGGTGGCGGGCTGCGCCGTCGGACACGCGACCCCCGCCGAGATCGACGCCGTCGGAATCATGGCCGCCCTGCGACTCGCCGCCGCGCGCGCCGTCCGGCAGCTCCACGACGCCGGGATCTTTCCCACGGCGGCGATCCTCGACGGCAACCACAACTGGCTCGCTCCGGACCTCCTCGACGACGACGGGGTCCGCCGGACCCTCGCCTTCGATGAGGTGGTGCTCGCTGTGAAGGCGGACGCCGCGTGTGCGGTGGTGGCGGCGGCGAGTGTCGTCGCGAAGGTGGAGCGGGACGGGATCATGTGCGAGCTGCCGGATCCCGGATACGGCTGGGTCCAGAACAAGGGGTACGCGGTCGCGGCGCATCTCGACGCCATCTCCCGGCTCGGCACATGTGAGCACCACCGCAGGTCGTGGAATCTGCCCGTGGCCGCGGGCGACACGGATGGGCGCCACCCGGATGGCATGATGGACCGGTGAGTGCCGAGGACCTCGAGAACTACGAGACGAACCTGGAGCTGGAGCTCTACCGCGAGTACCGCGACGTCGCCAACCTCTTCAACTACGTCGTGGAGACCGAGCGCCGCTTCTACCTCGCCAACCAGGTTGACCTCAAGCCCCGCAGCGCCGGGGGCGAGGTGTTCTTCGAGCTCAAGCTCACGGATGCATGGGTCTGGGATGTGTATCGGTCGGCCCGGTTCGTGAAATCGGTGTCCGTGGTGACCTTCAAGGATGTCAACATCGAGGAGCTGCACCGACCCGAGATGGGCATCTGAGCGCCCCATCCACAGGCTGCCCTACCGCCGTCCCATCCACAGCTGACACCGCCCCGGTCCCGCCGCACCCGCGCCCGGGCGCACGATGGCGGCGAGGTGAGACATGACCAGACACAACCGGGCCGTCGGGGACTACGGCGAAAGACTCGCAGCGCGCTACCTGGCGGATCGCGGCTACGCGGTGCTGGCCCGGAACTGGGCCTGCCCGCTCGGGGAGATCGACATCGTTGCGCGGGCGCCGGAGGGTGATCTCGCGGTGGTCGAGGTCAAGACGCGACGGTCCGGCGCCTGCGGCAGCGGTGCCGAGGCTGTGACCGCCACGAAGCTGTCCCGGCTGCGCCGTCTCGGAGCGGCGTGGCTGGGCGAGCACCCCCACCACGGCCGGGTTCGCATCGACGTCATCAGCATCCTGCTCCCCCTGCGCGGCGCGCCGACGATCGACCACATCACCGGGGTGACCTGGTGAGCGTCGGTCGTGCCCTGGCTGTCGGGCTGCTGGGGCTGGAGGGGACGGTGGTCGAGGTGGAGGCCCAGCTCGCTCCCGGCCTGCCCGCGTTCCGCATCGTGGGTCTCCCGGACGTCGCGCTCGCCGAGGCCCGCGAGCGGGTGCGCGCGGCATTCCAGAGCGCCGGTCTCCGCCTCCCCGACCGGCGGATCACCGTCAACCTCTCGCCGGCCTCGGTGCCGAAGAACGGGACGTCCTTCGATCTCGCGGTCGCCGTCGCCGTCGCTGCGGCGGGTCCCATGCCCCGCAGGGACATGGCGCGGCGGACGGTGCACCTTGGCGAGCTGGGGCTCGACGGCCGGGTGCACCCGGTGCGCGGGGTGCTGCCCATGGTCGCCTGCGCGGTCGCTGCCGGCCGGCCGCGCGTCGTCGTGAGCCGCGGGAACGCCCTGGAGGCCGCCCTGGTGCCCGGGGCAGAGGTGCAGCCGGTCGATCACGTCGCCGAGGTGCTCGCGTTCTACGGCGTCGCCGTCGGGCCGCCCCCCGATCTCGAGGCGATCGTCCTCCCACCGGTGGCCGACGCCGTGGTCGAGGAACCGGATCTTGCTGACGTCGTCGGGCAGCCGGAGGCGCGCTTCGCCCTGGAGGTGGCAGCCGCCGGGGGACACCACCTCCTGATGCAGGGACCCCCCGGTGCGGGCAAGACCATGCTCGCCTGCCGCCTGCCCTCGATCCTGCCGGATCTGGCGGACGAGGATGCGGTGGCCGTGACCTCGATCCACTCCATCGCGGGCACCTTCCAGCCCACGCACGGCCTCATCCGGCGGCCCCCGTTCGAGGCTCCCCACCACACCGCGTCGCCGGCGTCCATCATCGGCGGAGGTGCGGGCATCCCGCGTCCCGGCGCGGTCTCCCGGGCCCACTGTGGCACGCTGTTCCTGGACGAGGCTCCCGAATTCCCCTCGGCCGTCCTCCAGACCCTCCGGCAGCCGCTGGAGAGCGGCCGTGTCGTGCTGCACCGCGCACGGGCGACCGCCAGCTACCCCGCACGATTCCAGCTCGTCCTCGCCGCCAACCCCTGCCCCTGTGGGAGGGATCGCGAATGCCAGTGCGCCGCCATCGCGCGGCGGCGCTACGGACAGCGCCTCGGGGGGCCGCTCCTCGATCGGGTGGACATGCGCATCGAGGTGGAGCGCGTCACCCGCGCCCGCGCCGTGCTCGATGGCCGTGGAGAGAGCTCGGCCCTCGTGGCGGAGCGCGTCCGCGAGGCGCGCGGCCGGCAGGCGGACCGCTTCCGTGGCCTGCCGTGGTCACTCAACTCGGCCGCGCCGGGAAGCTGGTTGCGCCACCCCGACGCCCCGCTCGACGCCGGCGTCCGGCGCATGCTCGAGCGCTCGGTGGAGCGGGGAGTTCTCACCATGCGCGGACTGGACCGCGTGCTGCGGGTGTCGTGGACGCTCGCCGACCTGGCCGGCGCCGATCGTCCGTCGTTGCGGCATGTGGGGGAGGCCCTCACGCTGCGGAACGGGAGTGGTCATGCTGCCCTTTGACATCGGTGACGGGATCCTCGCGCGGGCAGCATGGAGCCGGATCGCCGAGCCCGGCGATGAGCGGGCGGGTGCGATCGTCCGCGAACTCGGGCCATCCGCGGCGCTCGAGTGGCTCTGTGCCAGCGCGCGGCGTCCCGGCACCGTGTCCGCTCCGCTGCGGACACATGTGGAGCGGTGGGCCCCCCGCCTCGAAGGCCTGGACATCCGCAGGGAACTCGCCGTCCTCGAGAGGCTGGGCGGGCATCTGCTGGTGCCGGAGCAACCCGGGTGGCCCTCCTCCCTGGAGGTGCTCGGGCCCCGGTCCCCGTTCGTCCTGTGGGTGCTCGGCGCGAACCCCACGCTCGACTTCGCTCCTGGCCGGTCCATCGCGATCGTGGGCTCCCGGTCCTCCACCCGCTACGGGGAGACCCTGGCCGCGGAGTTCGCGTTCACGCTGTCCGCCGACGGGGTTGCGGTGGTCTCGGGCGGAGCGTACGGCATCGACGCCGCCGCGCACCGCGGGGCGCTCGCCGCCCGGGGAGCACCCACGGTGGCGCTCCTCGCGGGGGGAGTGGACCGCCTGTACCCCGCCGGCAACGAGGCGCTGTTGCGGGAGGTGGCCGCCACCGGGGCGCTCGTCGCGGAGACGCCCCCCGGCTCGACCCCGGGCCGGCACCGCTTCCTCGCCCGCAACCGCCTCATCGCCGCGCTGACCGGTGGAACGCTGGTGGTGGAGGCGGCCCGGCGCTCCGGCGCCCTGTCCACCGCGAACCATGCGTCGGACCTGCTGCGCCCGGTGGGCGCGGTTCCCGGCCCCGTCACGTCCCTGGCGTCCGGGGGATGCCACTGGCTGATCCGGGAAGGCCAGGCGGTGTGCGTGACCTCGGCGGCGGAGGCCCGGGAACTCGTCTCGCCGGCGGGTGAGGGTCTCGTCCCTGACCCGGACGTCACTCCCGGGCTCCTCGATGATCTCGATCCGCTGCAGTCGCGCGTGCTGGACGCCCTGCCCGCGCGGGCGGCCGCCCCGGTCGTGTCGGTGGCCCGGGTCGCCGGAGTCTCCGAGTCCGAGGCCCGCAGTGCGCTCGGGCTGCTGGAGCTGGCGGGCCGTGTGCGGCGTCGCGGTGAACGCTGGGCGCGCGTGGCATCCTGAGCAGATGGAGTCCACCGAACTCCTCGCGGCCTTCGCACGTCACCTGCGTCTCGAGCGCGGGCTGAGTGAACACACCGTGCGGGCGTACCTGGCCGATGTGGGCTCCCTGCTCGAGTTCGTGCACGGTGACGGGAGCTGTGACCCGGAGGAGTTCACGCTGGCGGCGCTCCGCGGGTGGCTGGCGGCGGGGGCCGCGGACGGGCTCGCCCGTGCGACCCTGGCGCGGCACGCCGCGGCGGCGCGCACGTTCAGCGCGTGGGCCCACCGCACGGGTCACCTGACCTCCGACGTCGCGCGCCGACTCGGCGGCCCGCGACCGGCCGGTCGGGTCCCCGACGTGCTCGGGCAGGATGCCGCTGCCACCCTGCTCGAACACGCGCGGGAGCGCGCCGTGGAGGGAGACCCGCTCGCGGTGCGTGACTGGGCGGCGCTCGAGCTTCTCTATGCGGCTGCGATGCGGATCGGGGAGCTCACCGGCCTCGACACCTCCGACATTGACGTCGCGCGGCGGACTGCACGCGTGGTCGGCAAGGGCAGCAAGGAGCGGGTGGTGCCCTTCGGTGTCCCCGCGGAGCGCGCCCTGGCCGCATGGCTCGAGGCGCGCCCCGTGCTCGCGCGACCGCAGAGCGGCTCGGCCCTGTTCCTCGGCGCGCGGGGTGGACGCCTCGACCCGCGGACGCTGCGAGGCACGCTTCACCGGCTCGCAGCACAGGCGGGTGTCAGGGACCTAGCCCCCCACGGTCTGCGCCACAGCGCCGCGACCCACCTGGTGGAGGGTGGTGCCGACCTGCGGACGGTGCAGGAGCTTCTCGGCCATGCGTCGCTCGCCACCACCCAGCGTTACACGCACGTGACGCCGGAGCGCCTCCGCGCGGCGTTCGCCCAGGCTCACCCCCGCGCCTGAGCGAACCCCGCGCAGCGGCTCCGCTCAGGCGCTGCCGTGGATGGCGGCGTGGTAGCTCTGCAGCGACCGGACCGTGCGCGCCGTCTCGCGGCGGGCGGCGATCCCCTCCGCGGCCGCGAGCGCGGCAGATGTGGTGGTGATGTAGGGGACGCGGTGCTTGATGGCCGACTTGCGGATGTAGGAGTCATCGAACTCGCTGGTCCTGCCGGCCGGGGTGTTGACAACGAGCTGCACCTCCCCGTTGGTGATCGCGTCGACGATGTTGGGGCGACCCTCGTGGAGCTTGAGCACCGTGGTCGCACGCACGCCGTGGTCGGCGAGGAAGGTCGCCGTGCCCGTGGTGGAGAGAATCCGGAAGCCCAGGTCCGCGAAGGCGCGTGCAGCCGGCAGGACACGTTCGCGGTCGCGTGCGGCGACGGTGATGAGAACGGTCCCGTGGGCCGGAAGCGCGTTGCCGGCGGCCTCCGCCGCCTTGTGGTAGGCGAGACCGTAGGAATCCGCGAGGCCGAGGACCTCACCGGTGGAGCGCATCTCCGGACCCAGCAGCGGGTCGACCTCGGGGAACATCGGGAACGGGAAGACGGACTCCTTGACGCCGAAGTGCGGGATGGGGCGGCGCTCCAGCCCGAGGTCGGCGAGCCGTTCGCCCAGCATCACCCGGGTGGCCAGCTGGGCCATCTGGATGTCGCACACCTTCGACACCAGCGGCACCGTCCGGGACGCCCGCGGGTTGGCCTCGAGCACGTACACGACGTCGTCGGAGATCGCGTACTGGATGTTCATGAGCCCGACCACCCCCAGCTCCAGGGCGATCCGCTTCGTGTACTCCTCGATCGTCGCCACGTGCTGGGGGGAGAGGACCACGGGGGGGATCACGCAGGCCGAGTCCCCGGAGTGAATGCCGGCGTACTCGATGTGCTGCATTACCGTGGGAACGAAGGCGTCCGTCCCGTCGGAGATCGCGTCCGCCTCGCACTCGATGGCATTCTCGAGGAAGCGGTCCACCAGGAGGGGCTGCTCCGGGGTGACGTCGGCGGCCGCCGCCACGTAGGTGCGGAGCATCTCCTCGTCGTGGACGATCTCCATGCCACGGCCGCCCAGGACGTAGCTGGGCCGCACCATCAAGGGGTAGCCGATCTCGGCCGCGGCGAGAAGCGCGTCCTCGAGGGTGGAGGCCATGCGCGACTGCGGCATCGGGATGCCCAGGCGGTCCATCATCGCCCGGAAGCGCTCGCGGTCCTCCGCGAGATCGATCGTCTCCGGACTGGTCCCGAGGATCCGGACGCCGGCATCCTCGAGCTGGCGTGCGATGTTGAGGGGTGTCTGTCCACCGAACTGGCAGATGACCGCCTCCGGACGTTCCTTGTCGTGGATGGCGAGGACGTCCTCGACGGTGAGGGGCTCGAAGTAGAGCTTGTCCGAGGTGTCGTAGTCGGTGGAGACGGTCTCCGGATTGCAGTTGACCATGATCGTCTCGAAACCGAGGTCCCGCAGGGCGAAGGCGGCGTGCACGCAGCAGTAGTCGAACTCGATCCCCTGTCCGATGCGGTTGGGCCCTCCACCGAGCACCATGATCTTCCTGTTCCCGGACACCGGGACGGAATCAGGGGCGTTGAAGGTGGAGTAGTAGTAGGAGGCGCCCGCGACACCGGAGACCGGGACCGCTTCGTAGCCATGGCGCGCGCCGAGGGCGAGGCGGCGTTCCCGGATCGTGGACTCCGCCGTTCCCAGCAGTCGCGCGAGGTAGGCGTCGGCGAACCCGTCGCGCTTCGCGCGGAGCAGCAGGTCGTCCGGTACCTCGCCCGGGCCACCATCGGCTGCGGCGTGGCATCCGGCCCCGGCCACCCCTGCGGCGCCGGCGTACCGGAGGATCTCCTCCTCCAGGGCAACGAGTTCGGCCATCTGCTCGATGAACCACGGCTTGATGTGGGTCCGGCGGGCCAGCGTCTCGATGTCGGCACCCTTGCGCAGCGCCTCGTACATCACCCACTGGCGTTCGCTGGTCGGCTCGGCGAGGAGCGCCATCAGATCCGCGAGCTCGCGCGTGTGGAAGTCCTTCGCGAATCCCAGGCCCATCCGGCCGTTCTCCAGGGAACGGATGGCCTTGTGCAGCGCTTCCTTGTAGGTCCGCCCGAGGGACATGACCTCGCCCACCGCCCGCATCTGGGTGCCCAGGCGATCCTCGGCCCCGGGGAACTTCTCGAAGGCCCAGCGCGCGAACTTGACCACGACGTGGTTCCCCGAGGGGGTGTACCTGTCCAGGGTGCCCTCACGCCAGTACGGGATCTCGTCCAGCGTCAACCCGGCCGCGAGCTGGCTCGAGACGAGCGCGATGGGAAAGCCGGTCGCCTTGGACGCGAGCGCGCTGGACCGGCTGGTGCGCGGGTTGATCTCGATGATCACCACCCGGTCGCTGACGGGATCGTGGGCGAACTGGACGTTGGTGCCTCCGATGACGCCGATCGCCTCCACGATCGCGTAGGCGTACCGTTGCAGGCGCTGCTGCAGCGCGTGCGGGATCGTGAGCATGGGTGCGGTGCAGAAGGAGTCCCCGGTGTGGACACCCATCGCGTCGACGTTCTCGATGAAGCACACGGTGACCATCCGGCCGTCCGCGTCACGCACCACCTCAAGCTCGAGTTCCTCCCAGCCGAGAACCGACTCCTCCACCAGGACCTGTCCCACGAGGCTCGCCTGCAGCCCCCGTGCCGCGACCGTGCGGAGTTCCTCCACGTTGTAGACGATGCCGCCGCCGGTTCCCCCCATGGTGTACGCCGGCCGGATGACCACGGGATACCCGAGGTCAGCGGCCACGCGCTCGGCCTCCAGGACGGATTCGACGGTGGTCGAGCGGGGCATCTCGATACCGAGGTCGCTCATGGTCTGCTTGAAGGCCAGGCGATCCTCGCCGCGGCGGATCGCCTCGGGGCTCACGCCGATGATCCGGACGCCGTAGGCGTCGAGGACGCCCCTGCGCTCGAGCTCGGCCGAGAGGTTGAGACCCGTCTGGCCGCCGAGGTTGGGGAGCAGGGCATCCGGGCGCGTCTCCGCGATGATCCTCGCCAGCGTCTCCACGGTGAGCGGTTCGATGAAGGTCTCATCCGCCATGACCGGGTCGGTCATGATCGTTGCCGGGTTCGAGTTGACCAGGACGATGCGGTAGCCGAGACCCCGCAACGCCTTGCACGCCTGGGTGCCGGAGTAGTCGAACTCGCAGGCCTGTCCGATGATGATCGGTCCCGAACCGATGATGAGGACCTTCTCGATGTCATCGCGTCGCGGCATGGGTGGCTCCTTCGCATCGCGGGCCGCTGTTTCCGGCGGCCCAGCCGTTCTCCCGCGGGGCAGGCTATCCCACCTCGCGCCGCTGGCCGCGGGTTGTCCGGCATCAGATGAGGAGCCGGATCACGACGTCGTCGAACAGCGAGAGCGGGTCGAGGTAGCGATCCTCGGCGCGACGCGCACCGAGATGGAGGCAGCCCGTGGGGCAGTGTCCCGCAGCGAGATGACCGATCAGCTGCCCTCTCGTGACCCGGTCGCCCGTCGCCACCACCGGCAGGACGGGTTCGTAGGTGGTGCGGATTCCGTCCGCGTGCTGGATGGAGACGACCGACCGCTCCACGACCGGGCCGGCGAACGCGACCACGCCGTCCGCGGCCGCGAGCACGGGGGCGCCCGGCGGGTGCGCGAGGTCGACGCCGCGGTGGCCGGCCCCCCACGGGACGGTTGGTGGGGAGAAGCGCGCCAGCACCTCAACCGGCCCGCCCGTCGGCCAGTCGTACGCGGTGTGCGCCGGAGGCTGAACTGGAACGGGGCCCGGCGCACGCACGCCATCCGGGGAGGGTGCGATGAGAGTGAGGGCGGCCAGCAGGGGTGCGAGGGAGAGGAACGTCATCCCCCTACTCTTGCCGGTGGTACCGGCTGACTGGCGGCGGGGGCGGCGGGGTGTGGACAGCGGCGCGGTGGGCCGATCCGTGGGCGGCCCGGAGCATCCGTTACCATGGACCACGCAACCGTCAGGTTGACTACGCGCACCTGCTCTCGGCCAAGGCCGGATGCGGGGCAACGGTCCCCACCCTGTGTGGTGCGTCCCGTGTCGCAGGTGCCAGGAAGGGCGGCTCCGGCCGCACAGGACAACCGTGAACACGGGCCGCGCGGCGGCCCGACGACCGTGCGGCAGCGCCGCACCGAAAGGACGTGCCATGGCCGTCGTCACCGTACGCCAGCTCCTCGAGAGCGGCGTCCACTTCGGGCACCAGACCCGGCGGTGGAACCCCAAGATGAAGCGCTTCATTCTCACCGAGCGCAACGGGATCTACATCATCGACCTCAAGAAGTCACTCGCCGACATCGACCGCGCCTACGGATTCGTGAAGGACACGGTGGCCCACGGCGGCACCATCCTCTTCGTGGGCACGAAGAAGCAGGCGCAGGAGGCAGTCGCCGAGCAGGCGCAGCGGGTCGGCATGCCCTACGTGAACCACCGCTGGCTGGGCGGCATGCTCACCAACTTCTCCACGGTGAACAAGCGCCTGCAGCGTCTGAAGGAGCTCGAGCAGATCGACTTCGACGACGTGGCGTCCTCGGGGCGCACCAAGAAGGAACTGCTGATGCTGCGCCGGGAGAAGGACAAGCTCGAGCGCACGCTCGGCGGTATCCGGGAGATGTCGCGCGTCCCCTCCGCGATCTGGGTGGTCGACACCAAGAAGGAGCACCTCGCGATTGCCGAGGCCCGCAAGCTGGGTGTGCCGATCGTCGGCATCCTCGACACGAACTGCGACCCGGACGAGGTGGATTACGGGATCCCCGGCAACGACGACGCGATCCGCGCCGTCGCCCTGCTGACGCGGGTGGTGGCCGACGCCGTCGCGGAGGGTCTGGTCGAGCGGCACAGCGGGCGCTCCGGTGCGCCGGAGGCGGCCGAGCCGCTCGCCGAGTGGGAACGCGAGCTGCTGGGCGCCTCCGATGACGCGCCCGCGGAGGACGAGCCCGCGGAGGACGAGCCGTCCGGGGACGAGATCACGGCCGAGAAGGCCTGAGGAGAGGGAGAAACCATGGCGAACTACACTGCCGCAGACATCAAGGCACTGCGCGAGAAGACCGGTGCCGGCATGCTCGACGTGAAGAAGGCGCTCGACGAGGCAGACGGCAACGCCGAGAAGGCGCTCGAGATCATCAGGGTCAAGGGGCTCAAGGGGCTCGCCAAGCGCGAGGGCCGCGCCGCCTCCGAGGGTCTCGTGGCGGCCGACGTGCGGTCAGTGGATGGCCAGCAGGTCGGCACGCTCGTCGAGATCAACTGCGAGACCGACTTCGTGGCCAAGAACGCGAAGTTCATCGCGCTGGGGGAGCAGGCGGTTCAGATCGCGGCCGCCTCGGGTGCCTCCACGCCCGAGGAGCTCGAGGCCGCCGGCTTCACCGTCGCGGACGCCGCGGCGTCGATCGGAGAGAAGCTGGTCGTGCGCCGGATCGGTCGGGTGCGGGGCGAGCACGTCGAGGTCTACCTGCACCGCACCGCCCGCGATCTTCCGCCCCAGGTCGGGGTTCTGGTCGCCACCGACGCCGCGGGGGCCGCGGTGGCGCACGACGTCGCCATGCACATCGCCGCGTACTCGCCGCTGTACCTGTCCCGTGATGACGTGCCGGCCGAGACACTCGAGTCCGAGCGTCGCATCGCCGAGGAGACCGCGCGGAACGAGGGCAAGCCCGAGAAGTCGCTGCCCAAGATCGTTGAGGGCCGGATGAACGGCTTCTTCAAGGAGAACGTGCTTCTCGAGCAGGCCTACGCCCGCGACCCGAAGCAGACCGTCGGGCAGGTCGTCGCGGCGGCAGGCGGCACCGTCACCGCGTTCGTGCGCTTCCGCGTCGGTGCCTGATCGCCCCACTGGCCCCGGTCCTCACGGGCCGGGGCCAGTGGCTGACCAAAGGAGAGGACATGGATGAGACGCGTCCCCGCCGGGTGCTGTTGAAGCTCTCCGGGGAGGTCTTCGGCGGCGGAAGGATCGGTCTGGATCCCGATGTCGTGTCCCAGGTGGCGCGCGAGATCGCCATCGCGAACGGTGAGGGCGTCCAGATCGCCATCGTGGTCGGCGGCGGCAACTTCTTCCGCGGCGCGGAGCTGTCCCGTCGTGGCCTCGATCGCTCCCGTGCGGACTACATGGGGATGCTGGGCACGGTCATGAACGCCCTCGCCCTCCAGGACTTCCTCGAGCAGGCGGGGGTGCGGACCCGGGTCCAGACTGCCATCGCCATGGGACAGGTGGCCGAGCCCTACATTCCGCTGCGTGCCATCCGCCACCTCGAGAAGGGCAGGGTGGTGGTGTTCGGTGCCGGTGCGGGCATGCCCTTCTTCTCCACCGACACGGTCGCGGCACAGCGCGCGCTCGAGACACACTGCACCGAGGTGCTGGTGGGGAAGAGCGGCGTCGACGGCGTCTACACCGCCGACCCCCGGACCGACCCCTCGGCCCGCAAGCTCGACCACATCACGTACCGCGAGGCGCTGCAGCAGGGCCTGAAGGTGGTCGACGCCGCCGCGTTCTCCCTGTGCATGGACAACGGTCTCACCATGCGGGTCTTCGGCATGAACGAGCCCGGCAACGTCACACGGGCGCTGCGGGGTGACAAGATAGGCACACTGGTGTCCTCCTGAGACGACCGCAAGGAGCTGACGTGATCGACGACGTGATGTTCGAGGCCGAGGAGAAGATGGAGAAGGCGGTCGCGTTCGCGCGCGAGGAGTTCTCCACCATCCGGACCGGCCGTGCCAACGCGGCGATGTTCAGCAAGATCAAGGTGGACTACTACGGCTCGCCCACGCCGCTGCAGCAACTGGCCTCCTTCAACATCCCCGAGGCGCGGACCGTGCTCATCAACCCGTTCGACCGGTCCTCCACCCAGGCCATCATCCGTGCGATCCGGGACTCGGACCTCGGTGTCAACCCGACAGATGACGGGAACCACATCCGGATCGTGCTGCCGCTGCTCACCGAGGAGCGGCGGCGTGACTACGTGAAGCTGGCCCGGCACAAGGCGGAGGACGCCCGCGTCGCAATCCGTTCCGTGCGGCACCGTGCCAAGGATGCGCTCGAGAAGCTCAAGAAGGACGGTGAGACGGGCGAGGACAACGTCATGCGGGCCGAGAAGGAACTCGACGCCCTGACGAGACGGTATGTGGAGCTTGTCGACGACCTGCTGGCGGGCAAGGAGAAAGAACTGCTCGAGGTCTGAGCGGTGACGGAACCGGCGGAGAACCCCCCCAGCGCACTCAGGCGGGTGCTGGCCGCCCGCGAGTTCGCGCGCACCCGACTCGTCGAGCCGCCACCGCCCAAACCCGCGACGCCGCCCGCCGCGTCCCGGGCCGGCCGCGACCTGCGCGCCGCGACCGCCGTCGGAGTCGGCCTCCTCGCGGTGGTCACCCTCTCCCTGATCTTCGTGGTGGAGGCGTTCGTGGCGCTGGCCGTGCTCGCCTGCCTCATCGCGGACGTGGAACTGACCCGGGCCGCCGCGGTGAGGAAGCTGCGGGTGCCGCTCCTGCCGCTCTGGGTCGGCTCGGTGGGCATGCTCGTCTCCGCCTGGGTCGGCGGTCCGGCCGCGCTGGTGACCGCCCTCGTCCTCACCGCCGGGACGATCTTCGTGTGGCGCCTCCTCGACGGGGGCGGCATCGAGGCCGTCCGTGACGCCGCGGCCGGCATCTTCATCGCCGCGTGGGTGCCCTTCCTCGCCGGCTTCGCCGTCCTCATGGTCGCGAGCGACCGTGGTCCCCTGCTGGTGGCAACCTTCATCCTCATGGTCGTCGGCAACGATCTGGGCGGGTACATCGCCGGCGTGCTCTTCGGCAAACACCCGATGGCACCGTCCATCAGCCCGAAGAAGTCCTGGGAGGGATTCGCGGGTTCGATCCTGCTCTCCGCGGCGCTCGGCGCCCTCATGCTGGGTGTCGTGCTCGACGCGCCGTGGTGGGCCGGCGTCGCGCTCGGCGTTCTCACAGTCCTCACCGCCACCACCGGGGACCTCTCCGAATCCCTGATCAAGCGGGACCTGGGTCTGAAGGACCTCGGGCACATCCTTCCCGGCCACGGGGGAGTGATGGACCGGCTCGACTCCCTCCTCGTCACCGCCCCGGCGTGCTACCTCGTCTTCAGCCTGGCGGTCACCGGATGAACGACGCCGCGCCCGTCGAGTCACTGGACCCCTCGCAGCGACGACCGCTCACCTTCACCGCCGCGCGTCGCGCCAAGCCACCGGGTCACCTCGCCGACCTCGCCCCCGGCGAGCGCCGGGACGTCGCGCGCGCTCTCGGCATCCCTGCCTTCCGGGCGGATCAGCTCAGTCGCCACTACTTCGTCCATCACACCCGCGACGCCGCTCTCATGACCGATCTCCCGGCGGACAGTCGCGCGGAGTTGGCCACGCGGTTGCTTCCACCCCTCCTGTCCGAGGTGCGCACGGTCACGGCCGATCGGGGTGCGACCGTCAAGACCCTCTGGGAACTCCACGACGGCACGGGGGTGGAGTCCGTGCTGATGGCGTATCCGGACCGCGCCACCGTGTGTGTCTCGTCCCAGGTGGGGTGTGGAATGGCCTGTCCCTTCTGCGCGACCGGGCAGATGGGACTGACGCGCAACCTCTCCACGGCGGAGATCGTGGAGCAGGTCAGGGAGGCGGCCGTGGCCTGCGAGACCGGCCTCCTCGGGGAGCCCATGAGGTTGTCGAACGTCGTGTTCATGGGGATGGGGGAGCCCCTGGCCAACTACGCCGCGGTCCTCGGGGCCGTCCGGCGACTCGTCGACCCCCCGCCGCTCGGCTTCGGGATCTCGGCACGCAACGTCGTCGTCTCAACCGTGGGCCTCGTCCCCGCCATCGACCGGCTCGCGGCAGAGGGAATCCCCGTGACCCTCGCCGTCTCCCTGCACGCCCCCGACGACGACCTTCGCAGCGACCTCGTGCCCATCAACGGCCGCTGGAAGGTCGGGGAACTGCTCGACGCCGCCCGCAGGTACGTCGAGGCCACCGGCCGCCGCGTGTCGATCGAGTACGCGCTCATCCGGGACGTCAACGACCAGGCGTGGCGCGCCCGCTTGCTGGCCGACGAACTGAACCGCCGCGGACGCGGCTGGGCCCACGTCAACCCCATTCCGCTCAACCCGACCCCGGGATCCATGTGGACGGCGCCGGATCGGGCCATCCAGAACGACTTCGTGGCTACGCTCACCAGAGCAGGCATCACCACCACGGTGCGGGACACCCGCGGCAGCGATATCGACGGGGCGTGCGGGCAGCTCGCCACCCGGGCCATCAAGGGAGGAGCACGATGACGGACATGTTCCCGCGGGTGAAGCGGTTCCAGCGTGGCTATCACCGGGGCCAGGTCGAGGAGTTCTTCGAACGGGCGCGGGCCTCCTACGAGGGCCGCCTGGACGGAGAGCCCGTCACGGAGGAGGATGTCCGCGCCGCGGCCTTCGACATGGTCGCCGATGGATACCAGACCGCGGCCGTGGACGCGGCGCTCGACCGTCTCGAGGCCGCGATGATGCGGCGCCGGCGCGCCCAGTTCACCGCCGAGCACGATGAGCGGGAATGGATGGACCGTGCCATCGACCGTGCGACGTCGCTGTACCCGCGGTTGCAGCGCCCGCCGGGCCAGCGCTTCGCCGACGCCCGTGGCCACGGCTACGCCAAAGAGGACGTCGACGCACTCTGCGAGTCCCTGATCAGCTACTTCGAGGACGGCACTCCGATCACGGCGCAGCAGGTCCGGCGGGCCACGTTCCGCCGGGCACGCTCGGCGAAGGCCTACGACGAAGCTGTCGTGGACTCCTTCCTCGACCGGGCGGTCGAGGTGCTGCTCGCGGTCGAATGAGCGTGGAGGTCATCCTGCTCGGGTCGACCGGCTCGATCGGGACGCAGGCCCTCGAGGTGATCGCCGCCGAGCAGCTCGGGGTCGCGGGTCTCGCCGCCGGCGGGGCGAACATCGCCCTGCTCGCCGATCAGGTCCGCCGGTTCCGGCCCCCGGTCGTCGCCGTCGCGCGCGCGGGCGCCGCGCGCGAGTTGCGGGAGGCGCTCGACGGCGCCGCGGCCCCCGAGATCCTCGAGGGGCCGGATGCGGCCTCCCAGCTCGCCGGATCCGCCCGTCCCGGGTGGCGCGTCCTGAACGGGATGACCGGCGCCGTCGGCCTGGAGCCCACCCTCGCCGCCCTGCGCACGGGCGCCACCCTGGCGCTCGCCAACAAGGAGTCGCTCGTGGTCGGTGGCGACCTCGTGCGTCACGCCCAGCGACGGCCCGGCCAGGTGATTCCGGTCGATTCGGAGCACTCCGCCGTGGCCCAGGCGCTGCGCAGCGGCCGCCACGGGCGGGGGATGTGCGCCGCCACCGTGGACGGCACGTCGGAGGTCCGCCGCATCATCCTCACCGCCTCGGGCGGCCCCTTCCGTGGACGCTCCCGGGACCAGCTCGCGGCGGTGACCGCGGCGGAGGCGCTGCGACATCCCACCTGGTCGATGGGACCCGTCATCACGGTCAACTCCTCGACCCTCATGAACAAGGGGCTCGAGCTGATCGAGGCGCATCTCCTCTTCGACGTCCCGCCGGACGACATCCACGTGACCGTCCACCCCCAGTCGATCGTCCACTCCATGGTGGAGTTCGTGGACGGCTCCACGATCGCGCAGGCCTCCCCGCCCGACATGCGGTTGCCCATCGCGCTCGGCCTGACGTGGCCCGAGCGCCGCCATCCCGTGGCCAGTCTGGACTTCACGACGCCGATGGCGTGGACGTTCGAACCGCTCGACGAGGTGACCTTCCCCGCCGTCGGCCTCGCCCGGGGGGCGGTCGCGGCATCGGCAACCCACCCCGCCGTGCTCAACGCCGCCAACGAGGAGTGCGTGGACGCCTTCCTCGCGGGACGGATCGCCTACCTCGACATCACCGGGATCGTGGCCGACGCGCTCGCCGCGCACGAGGGAACACCGCACGGCCACATGACGTTGGACGTGGTGAACGACGCGCAGGACTGGGCGCGCTCCTTCGCACGGCGGGCCATCCGCCGTCGGTCGTCCTGAGGAGGGTGTGTGAGCTTCGCCATCGGCGTGGCCGTCCTGGTGGTCGGACTGCTTGTCTCCATCGCGCTGCACGAACTCGGGCACCTCGTTCCCGCGAAGCGCTTCGGGGTGAAGGTGCCGGCGTACTACGTGGGCTTCGGTCCGCGTCTCTGGTCCACCACCCGCGGCGAGACCGAGTACGGGCTGAAGGCGGTGCCGCTCGGTGGGTACGTGCGGCTGGCGGGCATGTACCCGCCGTCGGCGGATGCCCCCACCCGGAGGGACGGCAGACTCACGCTGGCGGAGGAGGCGCGCCGGGACACGCTCGCCGACCTCGGCCCGGGGGAGGAGGGCCGGGCGTTTCACGCGCTGACCGTCCCCCGGAAGCTCGTCGTCATGGCCGGCGGCCCGGTCATGAACCTCGTCGTCGCCTTCGTCCTGCTCACGGTCATGGTGGTGGGCCTGGGGTCGCCGTTCGCCACGGCGACGATCTCCCGGATCGTGCCCTGCACGACGACGACGGGCGCGTGCGAGGAGGGTGACCCGCCGTCTCCCGGCGCTGCCGCAGGGCTGCAGGAGGGCGACCGGGTGCTCAGCTGGGGCGGGGTGGAGGTCGCCGGCTGGACCGACATCACCGCGCTGATCAGGGCGGGAGGCGTCGCGCCGGTGGACGTCGTCGTGGAGCGGGAGGGGAGGACCGAGACGGTCGTTGTCACCCCGGTCCTGCTGGAGCGGCCCGTCGTCGACGACGCCGGCCAGCCGGTGCTGGATGGCACCGGGGCGCAGCTCACCCAGGTCGTGCCCTACGTGGGGATCGCCCCGGAGTTCGAGCTCCGGCCCGCGCCGGTGACGACCGTGCCGGGCATCATGGCGACGGCAACGCGGCAGATGTTCCAGGTGATCCTCACCCTCCCCGTGGAGCTCTGGCGACTGGCCGAGACACTGGTCACGGGCGCGGAACGGGACGGAGCACTCATCGGGCTCGTGGGTGCCGGCCGGATCGCCGGCGAGATCACCTCGGTCCCCTCCGAACAGTACGGTGTCGCCGAGCGCGCCTACGACATGCTCGGACTGCTCGTGTCGCTCAACATCGCGCTCTTCGCCTTCAACGTCATCCCGCTGCCTCCCCTGGACGGCGGGCACATCGCCGGCGCCCTCGTGGAGGGGACGCGCAAGGGGTGGGCGCGGGTCCGGGGCCTGCCGACACCGCGCCCCGTCGACCTGGCCCGGCTCCTGCCCCTGACCTACGGCGTGGTGATCGTGCTCGTAGGGATGGGCCTGCTCCTCGCCTGGGCCGACATCGTCCGGCCGGTGGCCTTCTGAGGGGCCGGAGTCGAGAGGGTAGATTGAGAGCCGTGAGCACCCCGATCAACCTCGGCCTCCCGTCGGTCAAGGAGGACCCCCCTGTCCTCGCTCCCCGGCGCCCGACCCGGAAGATCCGGGTGGGGCGGGTGGAGGTCGGCGGCGACGCACCGATCTCGGTCCAGTCGATGACCACCACGAAGACCTGGGACATCAACGCGACGCTGCAGCAGATCGCGGAACTGACCGCGTCCGGCTGCGACATCGTTCGCGTGGCCTGCCCCACGGACAAGGACGCCGACGCCCTGCCGATCATCGCGCTGAAGTCCCAGATCCCGGTGATCGCCGACATCCACTTCCAGCCCCGCTACGTCTTCGCGGCCATTGAGGCGGGGTGCGGCGCCGTGCGCGTCAACCCCGGGAACATCAAGCGGTTCGATGACCAGGTCAAGGAGATCGCCCAGGCGGCCAAGGACCACGGCACCTCCATCCGGATCGGGGTGAACGCCGGTTCACTGGACCCCCGCCTGCTGCAGAAGTACGGCAGGGCCACCCCGGAGGCTCTGGTGGAGTCGGCGGTCTGGGAGGCCTCGCTGTTCGAGGAGCACGACTTCCACGACTTCAAGATCAGCGT
>JALHDK010000177.1 GCA_022838965.1 Actinomycetales bacterium
TGTTCGCGGGGTCCGCCTCCGCGAGGAGGTCCTCGGGGATGGTGACTCCCATGCGCTCGGCGGCGCCGAGGTTGAGGTAGAGCTGCAGGTCGGTCTGCGTCTCGACGGGCATGGTGGCCGGCTCGGCCTCCCCGCGGAGGATCTTCACGGCCATCTCGCCGGTCTGGTACCCGAGCTTGTAGTAGTCGATGCCGTAGGTGGCGACCGCGCCGCGCGCCACGGAGTCACCCTCGGCCGCAATGGTGAGGATCTGCTTGGCCTCGGCCACCTGGATCAGGGACTCGAGGGCGGAGACCACGGTGTTGTCCGTGGGGACGTAGAAGGCGTCCACGTCGAGGGACTCCGCCGCCTGCTGCACCTCGGCGGAGGTGCTCACCGCGGCCTCCACGATCTCGAGGCCCAGCTCGGCGGCGGCCTCCTTCGCCCACTCCACCTGCACCTGCGAGTTCACCTCGCCAGAGGAGTACACGATGCCCACGCGGGTGGCCTGCGGATCGAGCCGCTTCACCAGCGCGAGCTGCTCCATGACCGGGTTCGCGTCCGAGGTGCCGGTGGCGTTGCCGCCCGGGGCCTCAAGGCTGTCGACGAGGTCCGCGGACACCGGGTCGGTCACGGCGGTGAACAGGATCGGGGTGTCGGTGATGGCCTGCACCACGGACTGCGCTGTCGGGGTGGCGATGGCGAGGATGAGGTCGAGGTCGGCCGAGGCGAACGTGCCCGCGATGGACGCCGCGGTGGACTGGTCGCCCTGGGCGTTCTGCTCGTCGTAGGTGACGTCGTAGCCGGCATCGGCGAGAGCCTGCTTGAAGCCGTCGCGGGCGGCGTCGAGGGAGGGGTGGGCCACGATCTGCGTGATCCCGATGCTCACGCTCTCGCCGGCCGCGGTCGTCCCGGCGGTGGACCCGCCGGTGCTGGAGCCGCCGCCGCAGGCGGTGGCGAGGAGGGCGGTGGCGAGGACTCCGGCCGCCAGCCTCAGGGACTTGAGGAGTGTCACGATGTTCCTTCCGTGGAGGGGGAGCCGCGCGCGCACGCGCGCCTTGGGTGGGATGCTACCGACGACTCCCGTGGCCCCCGGCGGCCGTCCAGTTCGTGGTTCAGACGAGCAGCCGGGCGAGGCGGTCGAACGCCTCCCGCCACCGCGTCCTCACCCGCTCCACGTCCTCCGCGGCTGCGATCCGCGCGTGCTGGACCGTGACCCGCGCCTTCGACGGGCTGTCCGCGCGTGCCCGCTGGACCCCGACGACGGCGCGCGAGCCGTCGGGCGCCACGAGGCGGAGCGCGCTGCCCACGGTCACTCCGGTGACCACCCAGCCGGGGCCGAGCCAGGCTGCGACGTCGCCGACGAGCGCGGGCCACACCTGTTCGGGCGACGCCCCGAAGGTGCGGGAGACGCTGGCCGCGAAGGTGCCGTCGGGGCGCTGGCCGGGAAGGCGCAGGCCGCGTTCCTGCTCGTAGGCCACGGTGATGTGCTGGCTCCACCAGGCCGGGACACCCCGCTCGCGCAGGAACGCGGCGATTGCGGGATGCGTCCACTCGCGGGCGCCGGCCTCGTCCAGCAGTCCGAACCAGTGATCCCGCCCCGCACCGGTGGCGGCCCGGACCCGCTCGTCGTCCACGGTCAGGAGGTTGCGTCGCACCATGAGGCGAGCCTAGCCGGACGCTCGGGTGGGGGCCGGGGGGCGTCCGTCCGGAAGCCGGCCCGCGGCCGGGGCCGGGTGGTGTTGTCGCGCTCCCGGTGACGCCTCCGTAAGCTGGGGACATTCCACTCTCACAGGAGGACTGATGAGCAAGTTTTCGTTCGTGCTCGGCGCGGGGCTCGGCTACCTGCTGGGCACGCGGGCCGGTCGCGGCCAGTACGAGAAAATCAAGAAGGCGTCCACGAGCGCCTGGCAGTCGAAGCCGGTCCAGAGCCTCGTCCACAAGGCCGACGAGACCGTGGGTGACCTCGCCCGGACCCAGGGAGCCAAACTGACGGACCAGGTCGCCAGCGTCGTGAAGGAGAAGATCCACACCGCGGGCAGGAAGAAGGACTCGGACGTCCCGGTCCTCCCCCCGGACTGATCCGGCCGGACGCCCCACACATCACGCGGCCCCCGCACCCAGGTGCGGGGGCCGGTGTCGGCCGCGACGAGAGCGGCGCCGTCGACGCCCCCGCCGCGGGTCAGCGCTCGACCGCACGCACCTCGACGGGGACGTTCCCCCGGGTCGCCTTGGAGTAGGGGCAGAGGTGGTGCGCCCGGTCGGCGAGGTCCTGGACGGTCGCGAGGTCGAGGCCGGGAACCGCCACCTCGATGAGGGCGGTGAGGGCGGCCGACTCCCCGTGGGGGCCAAGGCTGAGGCTGACGGTGACGCGGGAACCGGAGCAGTCGACGGCGGCCGCCTGGGCGGCGACGGCGATGGCCCCGTTGAAGCACGCGGACCAGGCGGCGGCGAACAGTTCCTCGGGTGTGGTGCCGGGCCCGACCCCGCCCGTCAGGGTGGGGGTGGCGAGCACGACGTCGAGCGTGCCGTCGTCCGAGATGGCATGGCCGCCGCGGCCGCCAGTGGACGTGACGCGCGCGGTGTAGGTGAGGCGCTCCGGGACGTCCATGGGTCCCACCCTTGCACATCGTGGCGCAGGCCACCAGCCACACGATCCCACACGGCCCCACACGGCGGCAGGGCTCGCTGTGACAGCGGCAGGGCCCGCCGATGACAGCGGGAGGGCCCGCCGTGCGGCGGGCCCTCCCGGGTGAGTGTGGGGACTCAGTGGGACGACGGCGTGGTCTCGATCTCGGTGCGGTCGCCGCTCCACAGGGTGTGGAACACGCCCGGCTTGTCGATGCGCTTGTAGGTGTGCGCACCGAAGAAGTCGCGCTGTCCCTGGATGAGGGCGGCGGGCAGGCGCTCGGCGCGGAGCCCGTCGTAGTACGCCAGCGAGGAGCTGAACGCGGGAAGCGGGATACCGGCCTTAGCGCCCATGCAGACGACCCGCCGCCACGAGGGGACGGCCGCGTTGATCTTGGAGGCGAAGTTCTCGTCCGCCATGAGCAGCGGGAGGTCCTCGTTGCGGGCGTAGGCGTCGGTGATGTCGTTGAGGAAGCCGGCGCGGATGATGCAGCCGCCACGCCAGATCCGGGCGAGGCCACCGAGGTCGATGTCCCAGCCGTACTCCTTGCCCGCGGCCTCGATCTGCACGAAGCCCTGGCTGTAGGCCACGATCTTCGACGCGTACAGGGCCTGACGCACGTCCTCGATGAACGCGTCCCGGTCCTCGATGCTCAGGGCCGGACCACTACGTCAACCGCCTGATGCACGCCAACGGCGTGAACCTCGCGGACCTCGGTGTCGGCCAGAGCGAGTTCAGCGACGAGCAGGCCCGCAACGCCTTCCGCATCTTCTGCGCCAACTGGAAGCACTACCGCGGGACGCCCATGAAGTTCTGGTTCGAATCGGAGCTGGCGGACGTCTTCGGCATCGACCTGGTCCTGTCACCGGAGACCGCGGACGAGATCTACGACCGGATCGACGCACTCCTCAAGACGGACGCGTACCGGCCGCGCGAGCTGTTCGACCGCTTCAAGATCGAGTTCATCGCCACCACCGACGACCCCTGCGACGACCTGGGCTACCACCAGGCGATCGCCGCCGACCAGGGCTGGCAGCGCGCCGTCGTCCCCACCTTCCGTCCGGACAAGTACCTCGAGCCCCTCAAGCCGACGTGGAACGCCGACATCGACCGGCTGGGCGAGGTCTCCGGCGTCGACACCGGTTCCTACGCCGGCTGGGTGGCCGCGATGGAGAACCGTCGCGCGTTCTTCAAGGCCAACGGCGCCATCTCCACCGACCACTCGCACATCGACGCCGGAGCCGAGAAGCTCGACGACGTCGAGGCCGAGCGGCTGTACGCCCAGGCCCGTGCCGGCACGATCTCGGCCGAGGACGCCACCCGGCTGCGCCGCGACTTCGTCTTCCAGCAGGCCCGCATGGGCTCCGAGGACGGCCTCGTCATGACGCTCCACCCGGCGGTGGCGCGCAACCACCACGAGCCGACCTTCGCGAAGTTCGGCGCCGACGTCGGCACCGACTACCCGCTCGCCGTCGAGTTCGTGCACGCCCTGAAGCCCATGCTGAACGCGTTCGGCACCAACCCCAACTTCCAGCTGGTGCTGTTCACGATGGACGAGACGGTGTTCTCCCGCGAGCTCGGCCCCATGGCGAGCTTCTACCCGAGCGTCTACGTCGGCGCCCCGTGGTGGTTCATCGACACCCCC
>JALHDK010000178.1:0-6169 GCA_022838965.1 Actinomycetales bacterium
GCCCAGTGGTTGTTCTGCAGGAAGAACAGGACCGGTGCCTCGGCCGAGGAGGCGAAGACGAGCGCCTCGTTGACGTCGCCCTGGGAGGTGGCGCCGTCGCCGAAGTAGACCACCACGGCCTCCGACCCGTCCGCGATCCCGCGACGGCGGTCCTGCTGCAGGCCCATCGCATGTCCGACGGCGTGCAGCGAGTGCGCACCGATCACGAAGGTGTAGATGTGGAAGTTGTGCGCCCGGGGGTCCCATCCGCCGTGGCGCGTGCCCCGGTAGACGGGGATGATCTCCCGCAGATCGAGACCGCGGACCTGCGCGACCCCGTGCTCCCGGTAGGAGGGGTAGACCATGTCGGCGGCCGGTGTGGCCATCGCCGAACCCACCTGGGCCGCCTCCTGTCCGAGGCTGGGCACCCAGAGCCCGAGCTCGCCCTGACGTTGGAGGCTTGTGGCCTCGCGGTCAAAGGCGCGGGTGAGCACCATGTGGCGGTACGCAGCCCTCAGCTCGCTCGGGGTGAGTTCGGAAGCGAAGCCCGCGATCTGCTCGGGTGTGGCGGGGTGGGCCAGCTCCGGGTCGGGCGTGATGCGCTCGCCGGTGGGGCTGAGCAGTTGCAGGGTCTCTGTCATGGGGCCTCCTTACCTACGACAGCGTAGGTTACGTTTCCGTAGGGGCGGAATTGGTGGTTGCCGACAAAGTTGCCGCCCTCTGCTCGTCGCCCGGCACGACCTCACTGGCACCATCGCACAAACGGGCCTGTCCGCGCCGGTCGGCCGGTGCCCGCCGCCAGCCTAGACTGGTCGCCGTGACTGAGCGAGCATCGACGCCGCGGCGCCGCAGGCGCTCGCCCGGATGGATTCCCGACCAGCACGGCGCGTGGGCGATGATCACGATACCCGCCCTCACCGGGGTCGTGGTGGCCGGATGGGCGTGGGTGCACCTTCCGTTGCTGATCTTCTGGTGGTTGGGTTATCTGGCCTTCCAGGCGGGCGCGCTCTGGCTGAGGTCCCGCCGCCGGACCCGCTACCTCCCGCCGTTGCGCGCCTACGCGCTGCTGGCGGCTCCGGCGGGCATCGCCACGCTGGCGATGAGGCCAGCCCTCGCCCTCTGGGCGCCGGTGTTCGCCCCGCTGGTCGGGATCGCGGTGTGGGCCGCGCACTCCCGCCGCGAGCGCGGCCTCCTCAACGACTCGGCCACGGTCCTGGCGGCCGTCCTCATGCTGCCGGTCGCCTTCAGCGCGGCCGCGCCGCTGGAGGACCCGCGCTGGCCGTGGGTGTGGACCGTCACCGCCATCCAGCTCGCCTACTTCTGGGGCACCATCCCCCACGTGAAGGCCCTCATCCGGGAGCGGGACAATCCCGCGTACCACCGGTTCTCGACGGCGTACCACGTGGTTCTCGCGGTGGCACTGGGGACGGTCACCGTCCTCGGCGGCCTCCGGGAGGCAGCGTTCGATGGCTGGTTCATCACCGCGGTGTGGGGAGGACTCGCGGTCCGGGCGGCGTGGATGCCGGCACATCAGCGCCGGACGGGGCCGCTGCGTCCCATGGTCATCGGCCTGACCGAGGTGGCCTTCTCCCTGCTCGTGGCGTGGGCGCTCCTGGCCTGACCGGCGTGGGCGTCAGGGCCGCTTCCACTCACGGAGCAGCCGGATCACCACGTCGTTCGCCTCCGGCTCGGCAATGGTGACGCGGACGCCGTCGCCGGCGAAGCCCCGCACCAGCACGCCGGCGTCGTTGGCGGCATCGACGAACGCCATCGTGTCCGGCCCGAGGGCGAGCCAGAAGAAGTTGGCCTCGGTGTGCGGGACCTCCCAGCCGCTCCGCCGCACCGCCTCGAGGACGCGGTCCCGTTCCGAGACGGTCTCGCTCACACGGTCGAACAGTTGCCGTTCGAGCCGCAGGGACTCCACCGCGGCCCGCTGGGCCAGCGCGTTCACCCCGAACGGCGTGGACACGGCGCGCACGCCGGCAATCACCGCCGGGTCGCCGACGGCGTAGCCCACGCGCAGCCCGGCGAGGCCGTACGCCTTGGAGAAGGTGCGCAGCAGGATCAGGTTGGGGTGGTCCCGCAGGGCGGCGACGCCGTCGACCACGTCAGGGTCGCGGACGTACTCGATGTACGCCTCGTCGAGCACCACCAGCACGTGACCGGGGACGGCGGCGAGGAAGTCACGGAACTCGGCGTCCCGCAGGGCGGGGCCGGTGGGGTTGTTGGGTGAACAGGTGAGCACCACCCGCGTCCGCTCCGTGACGGCCGCCGCCATCGCGGGCAGGTCGTGGCGCGCGTCCGCGGTGAGGGGCACCCGCACCGAGGTCGCACCGGACACCTGCACGGCGATCGGGTACGCCTCGAAGGAACGCCACGGATAGACGACCTCGTCACCGGAGAGGCAGGCGGCGGAGAGCACATGCGCGAGCGCCGAGACGGACCCGTTGGCGCACATGACCCGGTCCGCGGCGACTCCCAGCTTCCGCGCGATGGCCTCGGTGAGTTCCACTGCATACATGTCCGGGTAGCGGTTCACGTCGGCGGCGGCGTCGGCGATCGCGGCGAGGACGCCGGGGAGCGGGTGGGCCGGATTCTCGTTCGAGGACAGCTTCCACAGCTGCCGACCGTCACCGCGCGCTCCGGGGACGTAGGCCGGGAGGGACGCGATGTCCGCGCGCAGCCGCGGCCGCTCACGGCGCGCGTGGGGGCTCTCAACCTCCGGCGCCGGCCCCGGGGGAACCGGATCAGCCTCCACGTCCTTCCCCCTGGACGCCTTCTTGCCATTCTTCGCAGCGGACTTCCCCTGTGCCATGGGTACAGCATGCCCCTCGCACGCCACCGATCGCGATGCAAGGATCGTCCGCATGCGATTTGTGATCCGACTCATCGTCAACGCCGTGGCCATCTGGGTGGCCGCCTGGCTGCTCCAGGGGCTCAACCTCGTCGAGACGGGGGACACGGCCCGCCAGATCCTCTCACTCGGCGTCGTGGCCCTCATCTTCACGCTCGTGCACATGGTCGTGAAGCCCGTCGTGGCCGTGCTCTCGTTGCCGCTGTACATCCTCACGCTCGGGCTGTTCCACCTCATCGTCAACGCCCTCATGCTGCTGCTCACCGGCTGGCTCTCCACCCGGATCGGGAGCGGACTCGAGGTGGACGGGTTCTGGTGGGCCATGGCCGGGAGCATCGTCATCTCCATCGCCTCGTGGCTCGCCTACGTGGTGATCCCCGAGCCTCGCTGACGGCCCGTCACCGGATCCCCAGTCCCAGGTGCCGCGCCGCCTCGAGGAACTCCCTGCCGCGATCGGTGCGCGCGAACTCGAACGTGTACACCCGGGCCATCGCGTCCTGCTCGTTCCACGCGGCCGCGGCACGCAGCTCGGCGTCGAGGGTGGCCACTTCGCCACCATCGGCCACCGCCTGTGCGTAGGCGGCGCCGTAGGTGCGCAGATCGTGCGCTCCGAACAGGGCGGTGTGGGTGGGTGCGCTGAACTGCACCGTGAGCTGGTTGGCGTTGTTCGTGTTGGCCAGGCCGTCGAGGGCGGGGATCCAGTCATCGAGGTTCTCCATGCGGATCACGGGGACGTCGGCGGGCACCCCTGTCACCTGCCCCACCGGGGATCCCAGCGTGACCACGCCGGCCACGTCGAACTGCGCGTTCACCGCGGGATCGGCGGCGAGTTCCGCGGCCACGATGCCCCCCTGCGAGTGCCCCGCCAGGACCAGGGTGTCACCGGGCTCCACCGGAGCCATCCGCAGGGCCTGCTTCGCCGCGAGCAGCAGATCGCTGTGCTCGCCCCCCATCAGTTGCAGGTTGGAGAGGTGGTCCTGCGGGTTGGCGGAGAAGAACAGCTCCCGCGTCCCCGGGATGACCACGGTCCAGGCCCGGGTGCCGTCCCTCCGCTCCTGCGCCACCAGCTCGATCCGTCCCACCCCGGTGGCGCTGGACGCGGCAGCCGCGCCGGACAGCCGCCGCACGACGTCAGGGACGCCGCGCAGCGGCGGAACCGCTGTCGCCGCCCCGATCGGCACCGTCATACCCGTCATCACCGTCCAGTCGCTGATCGTCGCGCTGTGCCGCGCCCCGGTCAGGGGATCCCGCGCCCACACCGCGACAGTGCCGCTCACGTGGTCCAGCCCGAACACGTCGAGCAGGCTGGAGGCGAGGTAGGGGACCGGTGCCGTGCCCCCCGCGGCGGGGACCGCCCCCACGATCCGCCCGGTCGGGTTGACCAGCGGGCCGAGGGTGGTGGCCGCTCCCGTGGGGTGCGGGACCGCGAACCTCCCCGTCAACACCCGCCACCACAGTCCGGCGGACGTCCAGCCCAGGCGGGTCACCAGGTCGAGGGGGTGGGGCCCGGGCACCGGCCCCACCCAGGACCGCACCTCGCGACACGCGGTGTGCTCGGCCTCCTCGTAGACGGCGATGGCCCGGCCGACGCGCTCCCGCAGGTCCTCCACCTGCCCTTCCAGCGCGGCCAGCGAGACCGGACCCACCTCGACGCCGTCCAGCGCGGCCAGCGCCGCGGGGCCGGTGAGCGGGGCGAGCGTGTCGCACAGCATCACCACGGCCCGCGCCCGGGCCGCAGCCGCCCGCGCGGCCCGGACCGCCCCGACGGCGTCGTTCAGGAGCGTCAGCAGGGTGCGCAGGTGGCCGAGGTCCACGGCGGTGCGTCCGCCCAGAACATGCACGGTCAGGCGGGGGGCACCCGGATCGTCCCTCCGCGGGTCCCCCCTCATCCCGGGCCTGCCGTCCACGCGCGGCACTCGCCGGCGAACGTCGCCAGCCGCTCCTGCGCACCGCGCAGTTCCCGCTCCACGGCGTGCCCGGTCACGATCACGGCGTCGCGCGCGTCCCGGTAGTTCCGGGCCGCGTGGCCCGCCCACGTGGCGGTGTCCGCGCCGCGGAGCCGCGCGAGGGCGACGGCGAGCTGGTGGCGCGCCTCGCCCGCGGCGTGGACGGCAGTGGCCGGGTCGGTGATCACGGTTCCTCCTCAGGGACGTCCTGACGCTACGGGAGCCCGGGCGCGCGGGTGCGACGGCGGGGCCAGGCTGTGGACACCGACTCCCTGGCGGGAGTCGCCTGTGGGATTCCGGCGACGACGCGGACGACGCTCTGTGCGGGACGGCGAGTCCTCCCCGGTGAGCCGCGAGACTGGGTCCATGACCGCTTTCCGCAAGTCCGGCTCCCCCGCGGCGATCGAGTCCGAGGCCGCATCCCTGCGCTGGCTGGCCGCCGCGACGCGCGACGGCGGCGCGCCCGTGGTGCCCCTCCTCGCCACCTCCCCCGGTCACCTCGAGACCCGCCGGTTGCACGTCACTGCCGCCACACCGGCGGCCGCCGAGGTGTTCGGGCGCCGACTGGCGTCCACCCACGCCGCGGGTGCCGCGTGGTGGGGCCAGGGCCCCCCGGGCCTCGCCGACTCCCGCCTCGCGGAACTCGCCCATCCCATCATCACCACCGCGGCCGCGGCGCCCGGGTCCTGGGGCGAGTTCTTCGCCGACCTGCGGATCCGCCCCTACCTGCGTCTCGCCCGGGACCGGGGTGCGCTGTCCGCGACCGAGGTCCGGGTCGTCGACGCCGTGCTGGAACGGCTGGCGAGCGGCACCTTCGACGCCCCGCAGCCCGGACGATGCGGGGCGGTGGCGCGGCTGCATGGCGACCTGTGGGGCGGGAACGTGCTCTGGGCGGATGACCACCCCGAGGCCGCGGGCGAGGTCGCAGGGGTCCTCATCGACCCGGCCGCGCATGGCGGGCACGCCGAGACCGACCTGGCGGAACTCGCGCTGTTCGGATCCCCGCACCTGGACCGCACCCTGGCCGCGTACGGGGAGGTCTCCCCCCTGGCGGAGGGCTGGCGGGAGCGGGTCCCCCTGCACCAGCTGCACATGCTCACGGTCCACGCCGCCCTGTTCGGGGGCGGCTACGGCCGCCGGACGGTCGCAGTGGCCCGCCTGTTCCGGTGACCCCCCGCGTCCACTTGCTGCCATGACAGGTATTTGGCCCGGTCGCGGGGGCTCACGCGGCCCGGCGCCCTGCTTGAATGGTCCCAGCGGCAGGGGCGAGTCTCCAAAGGAGGGTTGGACGCCCGCCCATTCCCGCCTCCTGGACGCAGACGCTGGGCGTCCACCGGACACCCGGCCGGGCTTCCGCTCCCGATTCCCCGGCCGGGTGTCCGTTCTCTCC
>JALHDK010000178.1:6187-8143 GCA_022838965.1 Actinomycetales bacterium
GTCCGTTCTCTCCGAGTCGGGCCATGCCGCCACCGTCCGGCCGACCTAAGGTGGGGGCATGATCACCGTCGTCGGATCCGGGGGTGTCGGCGGCCTCCTCGCGGGGCTCCTGCTCCGGGCCGGGATCCGCACCACCGTCGTCGCCCGCCCCGAGACCGCGGCGCGCGTCGCCTCCGGGGGACTCCGCATCGAGTCGCCCGTGTACGGGTCCTTCCGCGTGGACGCCCCCACGGACACCGAGGTCCCCGTCGGGAGCGCCGTCATCGTGGCCGTCAAGACCTACGGACTCGCCGACATCCTCCCGGGTCTGGTGGCCGCGCGCCCCACCGAGGTCCTGACCGTCCTCAACGGGGTGTCCCACGTCGGCCTGGTCCACACCGTCCTGGACGGGCCCACCGGGGACCGGGCGACGTGCGGCTCCATCGGGGTGGTCTCCGCGCGCCGCCCCGACGGGGTCATCGTCCACACCTCCGACTCCTGCGTGGTGACGGCGCGGGAGGGGACGGCGGAGTGGCGGGTGATGCGCGCTCTCGGCGCCGCGGGGGTCACCGTCCGGAGCCGCGGGACGGAGAACGAGGTGCTGTGGCGCAAGATGCGCTTCCTGTGCCCGATGGCGCTGCTCACCGCCTGGCATGACCTCCCCGTCGGGGAGGCCCTGCGTGCGGCGCCGGACGTCACCGACGGCGTCATCCGGGAGATGGCGGCGATCGCGACGGCGGCGGGGGTCCCGACGTCGTACGCCGGGCTGCGTGAGCAGCTGTTCGCCCTCCCCCCGCACCTGACGACGTCGCTGCAACTCGACGTGCGGCGGGGTGGCCCCACCGAACTCGAGGCACTCGGGACCGACGTGATCGTCTTCGGGGGACTCCACGGGGTGGACACACCCCACCTGCAGCGCGTGGTGGGGGCGATCGCGGCGCGCCTGTACGCCTGAGCGGCGGTGCTCAGGGCCGCCTGGGAGCGGCGCTCAGAGCACCTTGGAGAGGAACGCCCGGGTCCGCTGGTGCTGCGGATTGGCGAGCACCTCGCGGGGCAGGCCCTCCTCCACGATGACGCCGCCGTCCATGAAGATGAGCCGGTCACCCACCTCACGGGCGAAGCCCATCTCGTGGGTGACCACCATCATCGTCATGCCGGACTGCGCGAGGTCCTTCATCACCGCGAGCACCTCGCCCACGAGTTCGGGATCGAGGGCCGAGGTGGGCTCGTCGAACAGCATCATGTCCGGGTTCATCGCCAGGGAGCGCGCGATGGCCACCCGCTGCATCTGCCCGCCGGAGAGCTGCGCGGGGTGGGCGCTCTCCTTCTCGGACAGCCCCACGCGGGCCAGCATGTCCCGGGCGATCCTCTGGGCCTCCGCCGGCTTGCGCTTCAGCACCTTCTCCTGCGCGATGGTCAGGTTGCGCAGCACGGACATGTGCGGGAACAGGTTGAACTGCTGGAACACCATGCCGATGCGGGTGCGGACGGCGTCGATGTCCGCGTCCGGATCGAGGATGTCGATGCCCTCGATGTGGATGGAGCCCCCGGAGGGCTGCTCGAGCAGGTTCACCGAGCGGAGCAGGGTGGACTTGCCGGAACCGGAGGGCCCGATGACGCAGACGACCTCGCCCTTCTGGATGGTCAGGTCGATGCCCTTGAGAACCTCGAGGTCTCCGAAGCTCTTCCGCAGCCCGCGGATCTCGATGGTGGGTGCGTTGGGGTCGGGGGTGGTGCGCGTCATCGGGCCCTCGCCATCTTCTTCTCGAGCCGCGCCACCAGGTAGGTCAGCGGGATCGTCACGATCAGGTACAGCATGGCCGCCATGATCAGGGGTGTCGCGTTCGCGTTGGTGGTGAGGCCGTCACGCGCGAAGGTGGTGAGCTCCTTCGTCTGCAGGGTGGATCCCGCGATGAACAGCAGCGAGGTGTCCTTCAGCAGGAGCACGAACTCGTTCGTGACCGGCGGGATCACGAT
>JALHDK010000179.1 GCA_022838965.1 Actinomycetales bacterium
GCTCCGCGCGCCGACCCTGCTGCGTCCCGATGATCGCCAGCTGTCCACCCACCGCCAGCGAGCCCAGATTCGCCGCCAGGCCACCCCCGCCGAGCACGTCCAGGATGACGTTCACGCCCCAGCCCTCGGTGGCCGCCACCACCGCCGCCGGGACGTCGCCGTTGTAGTTGATGACGACGTCGGCGCCGAGCTCCCGGCACCGCTCCCCCTTGGCCTCGCTGCCGACCGTCGCGAGCACCCGGGCGCCGAGGGCCTTGGCCAACTGGATCGCGACATGGCCGACCCCGCCCGACCCCCCGTGAATCAGGACGGACTGGCCCTTGCGGAGGCCGCAGAGCCCGACGAGGTTGTACCACGCGGTGCACAGCGCCTCGGGCAGGGCGGCGGCGCGCACGAAGTCGGCGCCGCCCCCGGCGGCGTCGTCGAGGACGAAGAGCTGGGTCTCCGGCGCGGTGACGTACTCCGCGTACCCGCCGCCGTCGAGGAGCGCGGCAACGGGACGACCGAGGAGCGCCCGGTCAACGTCCAGGCCGACGTCGACGACGACACCGGCGCACTCGAGCCCCAGGATCGGGGAGTGACCCTTCGGGGGTGGGTAGGCGCCCGCGGCCTGGTGCAGGTCCGCCCGGTTCACGCCGGCGGTCACCACGCGGATGAGCACCTCGTCCGAGGCGGGCGTGGGGATGGGGAGGTCGGCGGGAACGAGGGTGTAGTTCCGGACGTCGATCGCACGCATGGGGATATGGTGCCGCCCACCGCCTGCCTCGCGCGAGCGGCTGTGGACGGATGGACGTGTGAGATGAGCGATGTGGATCATGAGACCGTCGCCGCGTTGCGCTCCGGGTGGGCGGGCCGCTGCCGTCCAGCTGGACGCCGATCGCACCGCCGGTGATGCTGGTGGCGAGCACGGTGGGGGTGGCGGATCCGGTGGCGGCCAGACCGATGGTGTTGCCGCTGAGGGTTGAGCGGGCCACCGAGCCGCTCGCCTCGTCCAGGAAGAGGATCCCGACCTCGCCGTTGTCCGCGACCGTGGTGGACTCGATGCTGACCCGGTGCCCGCCGGCGATGACGATGCCGGCCCACTCGTTGGCGTCGACCACGGAGTCCGTCACCTCGAGCGTCGTGCCCCGCCCGGACCCGGCGGACCCCTCGGCGGACATGTGCACCCCGGCCCCGCCGGCGCCGTCGCCGGCACGCCGGGTTGCCCCGGTCACGCGCACGCCGGTGAGTGCCACGGACGCGGTGGGGCCCGCGACGAGGCCGGAGGCGGGGACGGCTGGGTCGAGGGCGAGGGTCAGGTCCGTCATCTCCACGAGGCCGCCGGTTGCCACGATGATCGCCGCGTCGGGCGCCGTGGACACCAGGGTGTTGGCGTCCCGGCCCTGGCCGCGGATGTGGAGCCCGCCGAGCAGGACGACCGTGGAGTCGAGGGTGATCGTGCCGGCGGGCAGTGTGATCGTGGAGCCGGCGGCCGCCTCGGCGACGGCGCGCAGGAACTCCTCCGCGTTCGAAGCCACGTACTCCCGGGGTTGGGCACCCGCCTCCCCCAGAACCGAGGCGGTGACCCGGCGCCACACGGCGGTGGCGATCGGGCCCCGCGGCTCGATGGCGCCGAGCCCCTCCCGGACGTTCCCCGTGAATGTGCGCTGGTCACACCCCAGGCGTTGCACCACGCGCTGGGCGGCCGCGACCGCGGAGGCGAGGTCCTCGGCCGTGGCGTCCGGCGCGGCATCCGTCCCAGGCGCGGCAGCGGCATCCGGCGCGGCATCCGTCCCAGGCGCGGCAGCGGCATCCGGCGCGGCATCTGTCCCGGGCGCGGCAGCCGCGTTTCCGGTCCCCTCGCCCGCAGGATCCGCATACCCCGCCACCAGCCGCTCCACTGCCGCGACCACCCTGGCCGCCGCCTCGTCGCAGGAGCGCTCCCGCACCCCGACACTGCTGCTCGCCGGCGGCGCGGTGGTCTCCGGGGTGGTGGGCGCAGCCGTGCAGGCGGCGAGGAGGGCCAGGCCCACCCCGGCAACCAGCATGCGTGCGGCGTGGATCACAGCCGCGAGCCTCCCGCGCCGGTCCCGCGGTGACGGTCCGGCGTGCGCGGATGGCAACTGGGTGAGGTCATACCGCCGAACGACGTGAGTCTGGTTCCCCTCCGTATCCAGCCTCACGTCCCCCGAACGGAGCGTTCCCCTCCTGCACCGCTGGGTGCCGGGCACGCGAACGCCCGATTCTGTTGACGGCCGCATCCTTCCGTCACACCGCGACGAGATCGAACGTGGTGCGACGCCTGCCCGGCGGGGCCGATTCCACGGCTCCGGGGTTCCCTTCGGGAGCCTCTTCGAGGGTCGTCACCTCGGCACTCGCCTCGGCACTCACCTCGGCACCGCCGAGCGGGAGCTGGGTGCTGGTGGCGGGAGTGCTCTCGGCGCTGGTTGTCACCGACGTCGACGTGCTCGCCGCGCTCGTCGCGGCCGTACCCCCCTCGTTGTCCGTGATGGAACCGGTCGCGCTCATCTGGGCGCCGAGGGTGTAGCCGGTGCCGGCCTTGAGCGTCATGGTGACCGACTCCACGGGCTCGACCGTGGTGTCATCGATCGGCGTGATGAGGATCGTCAGCGTCGCCTGACCCGCCGCGAAGGTCACCGTGGTCTTGCCCAGCACGCCCCCACCCACCGCCTCGGCGGTGAAGTCCTTGCCCAGCTTTGCCGTGCCGAACCAGCTGTAGCCCACCACGAGCGACTTCGAGATGTCCCCGGTCCGCGTGAGGGTGAAGGTGATGGTGTCCGCCACCTGGCTCTTCGTGGTCTCCGCGCCGGTGGGGTCGGTCGCCGTGATGCTCACCACGGGCAGGGTCGGTGCGACGTCGTTGTCGCTGATGGTCCCGCTCGCGGACGTCTGGGAACCGAGCACGTATCCGGTGCCGGCCAGCACGCTCAGCACCACGGTCTCGGTCGCCTCCACGACGGCGTCGTCCCCCGGCGTCACCGTCACGACGGCGCTCGTCACCCCGGCCGCGAGCGTCAGCGACTTCCGGTCGGTCGACAGCGAGCCGCCCGTCACGCTGACGGTGTAGTCGGTGCCGAGTACGGCGGTGCCGGTCCACGCGAGCGCGATGACCACCTGGGCGGACGCGTCGCCGACGCGCGCAACCGTGAACACCACGGGATCACTGCCCGTCTCGGCGCCCGCACCATCCGTCACCACCACGCCAACGGTGCTGGTCACAGGAGCGGTGTCGTCCGAGACGATCTCAGCGATCGCGCTCGACGGCGCACCAACCGCATACCCCACCCCGGCCACGACGGCGAGCACCACGGCCTCGGCGGCCTCGGCGACGACGTCGTCGATCGGCGTGACGGTGAGCGTCACGGCGGCCACTCCGGGGTCGAACGTCACGGTGCCGCCGCCGGCCGCGAGCGTCCCACCAACAGCGCCCGCGGTGTAGTCAACGCCGTAGGTCGCCGTGCCGGACCATGCCAGGGTGACGGCCAGCGCACCCTGGGTCAGCGACCTGGTCACCACGAACGTGATCGTGTCGGGGCCGGCTTCGGCGCCGTTCGCGTCGGTGGCCACGACGGTGACGGCGGGCAGTGGGGTGGTGATCGTGACGGTCTGGAGGCCGGTGGTGACGTTCCCGGACGGGTCGGTGGCGGTCCAGGTGATGGTGGTGGTGCCGAGCGGGAACACCAGGCCGGCGGGGATCCCGCTGCTGGTCACCGTCACGGAGCCGGAGTTGTCGGTCGCGGTGGCGGTGCCGAGCTCGGCGGCCGTGAGGGTGGCGGAGGTCTGCCCCGTCGGGATCTCGCGCGCCACGTTCGGGGGGACCACGAGCACGGGACGCTCGGCGTCGACGATCGTGACGCGCTGCGTCCCGAACGTCACGTTGCCGAACACGTCCCGGGCGGTCCAGGTGATGGTGGTGACGCCGATCGGGAAGATGTTGCCCGCCGGCACCCCCTCCCGCGTGACGACGACGCCCTCCACGTTGTCCGTGGCGGTGGCCGTGCCGATGGTCGAGTCGCTCACGAAGGCGGTGGGCTGGCCGGGGTCGGTGTTCCGGGTGACGTCCCTCGGGACGGTGAGGACCGGCGGGTACGGGTCGATGACGTTGATGAAGTGGGTGCCGACGAAGACGCGGACGTCGTCGAACACCGTGGTCCCGGCGCCGTGACCGTGGCGCCCTCGAGGACGAGCTGGAGCGCTCCGGTGAGAGTGGTGGGGAAGAGGGCGTCCGCGATCCAGCGGCCCCGGATCATGTGGCCGATCGTCACCGTGCCGGCCTGGAAGGTCACGTACTTGAAGTCGTCCGCGGCGTAGTGGTCGAAGACGAGGCCGCCGGTCCCGGACCCGCTGATGACCGCCGCGAGCTCCAGGTAGGTGTCACCAGCGACCCGGGCGGGCAGGCCGGCGATGAGGCTGATCGCGCTGCCGGCTGCGGGAGCTGTGCCCGCGTAGCCGCCGCCGGCGGCGGACCAGGCGCTGGGGTCGCCGGTGAACTGGAGGGCGAGCGTGTCGTCGGCGAAGTCCTCGGTCTCGTCGAAGGTCTCCTGCGGCGGCAGGACGCTCACGGCGAAGTTGTCGAACGCGCCGCGCGAGTTGTCCGAACCGACGCCGACAAGGCCGAGGTTGATGCCGAACGCCTCACCGTCGATGATCCAGGGGGCGAACTGGTAGCTCACCTTGGGGACGCCGTCGACGTACACGGTGACGAGGAGCCCGCTCACGACGACCAGCACCTCGTAGTAGCGGCCCTGCTTGACGAGCATCGACACCTGCGTGTCGTAGAGCCACCCGGTGGCGGTGCGGTGGCCGATCACCACCTTGTTGGTGGAGGCGTCGAGACCGGCGAACTTGAAGTCCGTGGGGGACATGTAGTCGAAGATCAGGAACGCGTTGGCCTTCCAGCCGGCGAGCGGCTTGAGCGCCGAGACGGCCGAGCGGATCTCGTAATAGGTGGGCAGGGCCTGGTCGAGGTAGAACACGGCGGAGGCATCCTGGCCGAGCGAGTCGGCGGCCACGGTGAGGACGGCGCCGGTCACCTCCCACACGCCGCTGTCCGGGGCGAAGCCGGTGAGGGTGCCGTCGTTGAAGTTCGCGCTGCGCAGCACGTCGCGGCGGCCGCCCGGGATGTTGCCCGCCTGCGGGTCCGCCGGGGCGCCGGACTGGTCACGCCAGATCGCGCCGTCGCGCGGCGTGACGAGGCCGATCTCGCCACCGGGCTCGCCGTTGCGGGCGGCGTCGAGGGAGCCCTCGTCGAGCGCGCGGGTCGGGTCCGCGCCCTGCGCGGCGGAGAGCACGTACAGGAACCTGTCCAGGGCGGGCGGCCGCTGCCGGGACACGGTGGCGATGCCGAACGGGGCGAACGGCACGATGTAGGAGTTGAACTCGCCGATCCAGTCGATCAACCGGTCGCCCCCGGTGTTGCCGATCAGCACGTCGCGCCCGGCGCCGCCGTAGGCGCGGTCCTCGAACATCGGGTGGGTCTCGGGCACGTCGTTGAGCGAGCCGTTGGTGGTGAGCACGTCGTCGGCCTGGAGGAGGTCGTTGCCCCAGCCACCCCACAGGGTGTCGTGCCCGGTGCCGCCGACGATCCAGTCGTTGCCGAGGTCACCGAAGAGGACGTCGTTGCCGTCGGTGCGCTGGATGCCGGTGCCGGTGCAGGTGCCGTTCGGGAGGAAGGACGTGCAGCCGGAGAACTCGTAGCCCTCGTCGGTGGTGTTGGTGAGGAAGAACGTGAAGGTGTAGTCCGCGATCGGTGCGCTCGCGGTGCAGGTGTGGCCGCTCGGCGAGTAGCCGGTGCAGGTCCAGACCTCGCCGAGGTCGTTGAAGCGGATCTCGCGGCGGGGCTCGTACTCGTCGTAGAGGTCGAACTCTCCGGCCCGCTGGGTGCGGTCGTAGTGCCAGCCGTCCGGGTCCTCGGGGTTGTAGCGCAGCACGTCGCCGGGGTTCACGGGGTGGCCGAAGTCGATGCGGACGATGCCGACGACGGCGCCATCGCCGCTGTAGTCACGCGCCCAGCCCTCGACGAGCGCCTCCGCCCCGGACAGGGCGTCGTCGCCGGAGCCGCCGTGGATCGCGTCGTTGCCGAGGCCGCCGAAGACGATGTCGTCATAGCCGCCCGCGGGACGGTACAGCTCGGCGCCGGCCGGGTCGACGTTGAACGGCGTCAGGTTGACGGTCTTCTTCAGCACGCCGCCGACGTTGATGGTCTCCTTCTGGACCTGACCCGGCGTGTAGATGACCTCATTGAGCACGTCGCCGTTCGCGGCCCGCGTGTCCGGGTCCTTCGCCTTCAGGGCCGCGATGCCGTACAGCGGCTCGCCGTACACCGAGCTGTTGCGCGACGTCGAGATGCGGCCGTCGTCGCCGATGACGGCGTCGTCACCGGTGCCGCCGGAGATCCAGTCGTTGCCGTACCCGCCGACGATGTCGTCGTCCTGGCCGTCGCCGTAGAGGACGTCGTCGCCCCGCATGCCGTAGATCCAGTCGTCCCCGGCTTCGCCGTGAATCTCGTCCGCCTCGCCGCGGTCGGAGGCCGCCGACGCCGGAGCGTACGCCGGGCCGCCGAGGGTGTAGTCGAGGAACTCGACCGCCCGCGGGATGAGGCGCAGGCCGCCGGGGTTGTAGGCCGGGTCGTCGTAGTTGAACGTGAGGTACGCGTTCGGGGCCTGCGGGGTGCCGTTGCTGCCGACCAGCCGGAAGATCTGGGCGTTGTCACCGGCGATGGCGTCGGCGTCCCGGGCGTGGCCGGTCGGCAGGGTGATGATCGTGTCCGCCGGGTAGATGGTGGTCAGCGTGGCGGCGCCGATGTTGTTGCGGTCGATGGCGGTGCCGGCGCCGCCGAAGATCATGTCCGCACCGGCGGGCCGCAGCTCAGGGCTGGTGAGCCCGTAGAGGTCGGAGTTGTCGCCGATAATGTCGTCCTGGCCGAGGCCGCCGAAGATCGTGTCGCTGCCGCCACCGCCCTCGATGTAGTCGTCGCCGTCGCCGGAGTGGTCGTCCGCAGGCCGGCCGGTGACAGGATCGGCGTCGCGGTGCGCCGGGTTGACGCAGAGGGTGTCGTCCGGGTCACTCGTGCAGCCACGCCACGCCCCCACCCGGGTGCCCGTGGGGCCGTCGGTCAACAGGGCCGGCCGCGGGCTGGCGGCGGTCATCGTCTCGTGGACGTACTCCTCGAGGACCAGGCCGTCGACGTAGGCGTCACCCATGACGACGTCGTCTCCCAGCTGGCCGAAGATCTCGTCCGCCCCGGGGCCGCCGGCGAGGTAGTCACTCCCCCACAGGGAGGTGAGGGTGTCGCCACCCGCGGCCTCGCTCGTGTCGCTGTGGTCGAGGATGCGGAACAGGTACTGCTGGACGCCGGTGGGGTCGTTCTGCGCCTGGCCGGTGACGAGGGCGCGGCCGTCGGTGCCTCCGGTCGTGCCGTAGATCGTCATGCCGGACAGGACGCGCATCCGGGGGTCGAGAGCGTCGGCGCGGCGCCAGCCCTCGGCGTTGTCGCCGGCGAGGAGGTCGGTGCCCGCGCCGCCGTCGATGACGTCCCACGTGTCGTACGCGCCGGATACGTTCGAGCCGCCGGTGAGGATGTCATCCCCGCCCTCGCCGTAGATGACGTCCGAGCCCTGCTGGCCGAGGACGATGTCGTTGCCCGCCCCCGCGACGATCAGATCGTCGTTGCCGTTCCCGCTGAGGGCAGTGGTGTTGATGGCCCGGAAGTCGATCGCGCCACCCAGTTCGGGGGCGAGTCCGTTCAGGTTGCGCGGGTCGTACGGGATGCCGCGGAGCATCCGGACGAGGCCGTCGTCCCCGAAGATGAGGTCGTCGCCGTCGCCCCCGAAGATGACGTCGCTGCCGCCACCGCCCATGATGATGTCGGCGAGCGGGCTGCCGTGGATGGTGTCGTTGCCGTCGTTGCCCTGGCCCCACTCGGGGATCCAGGACTCGATGATGCCGATCGCGAACTCGTGCACCGCGTAGATGGTCTGCGGGACGGCGCCCGTGTCCGGCAGCGAGGTGAGGCGGGCGTTGTCACCGAAGACGAGGTTCGTACCCTCGCCCGCGGTGATGGTGTCGTCCGCGATGCCGCCGATCACGATGTCGTTCCCGGCGCCCGTGGTGATGTGGTCGTCCCCGCCGAACTGGACGAACGTGGACCAGACCCGGTCGATGTCCCGGGTGGTGTCCGCCGGGTCGCCGCTCCACGAGTCCCCGGTCTTGGGGTCGCCGCTGATGAGGTAGTCCACCAGGCCGTAGTCGCCGAACACGATGGTG
>JALHDK010000588.1 GCA_022838965.1 Actinomycetales bacterium
GGCGGCGTCCGACCTTGATATGGGGATCGCGGATCTGTTGGAGGAATTGAACCGGCGGATCGAGGATCCGGACTTCAAGATCGGCCCGTCGTACTTCATGCGGAAGGCGGTGCACGAACAGGGCGGTCTGGAGCGGGCGTGGCGGACGGCGATCCTGCCGCTGTTGGAGGAGCACCACTACGGCGACGGCACCGACGTTCGTGCCCGGTACGGGTTGAACGCGATCCGCGCCCGCGTGGCCGGCCGGTCGGCGTCCGACCAAGCGGGGAGTGGTGGTGGCGAACCCGCTGATCCTGCGTGAGGGTGACCCGCCGCGGTTGGTGGAGTTGCGGCGTCCGGTCGCGGACGCGTTGGCCGCGGCGGGGGTCGTCCAGGTCGCGCTGACGGATCGTCCGGGGTGGTGGGAGGTGACTCCGGGCACGCAGATCGGGGTCGTCAGCGTGGCTGGGTTGCAGGTGGTGATCGCATCAACCGGTTGGTGTTGCTGATGGGGTACGCGCGGCGGCCGGACTTCTGGCGCGATGACCGGGTGCTCTTGGACGCCGACGCTGATCTGCCTGAGGCGCTGGCGGACGCCTTCGTGCGGTTGGCGAGGCGGGCGTTGGAGCAGGGCCTGCTCAAGGGGTACGTGACCGTCGATGAGACCTTGACGGTGCTGCGGGGCCGGGTGCGGGAGGCGGACCAGTTGCGGCGCCGGTGGGGGCGGAGCATCCCGTTGGAGGTGCGCTACGACGAGTTCACCGTGGACATCGCCGAGAACCAGGTGCTGTTGGCGGCGGTGGAGCAGTTGTTGCGGACGCCGCGGGTCGGCGTCCGGCACCGGGCGGGCCTGCAGCGGTTGCGCATGCAACTGGCGGACGTGTCCGCGCCGCCCCGGGGAGGGGCGCGGCCGGTGTGGGTGGCGAGCCGGTTGAACGCCCGCTACGTGCCGGCGCTCGAGCTGGCCGAACTCGTGCTGGACGGCCGGTCGTTTGAGCAACGCGTCGGGGAACTACTCGTGTCCGGCTACCTGTTCAACATGGCCACGATCTTCGAGGACTTCGTCAC
>JALHDK010000180.1 GCA_022838965.1 Actinomycetales bacterium
CACCACGTCCTCGAGGGTCCCGGCGAAGGCGGTGACCTCCGGGGTGCCGTCCAGCTTGCCACGGTGCCTGAGGCCGCCCGTCCACGCGAAGATCGAGGCGATGGGATTGGTGGAGGTGGGCCTGCCCTGCTGGTACTGCCGGTAGTGCCGGGTCACGGTGCCGTGGGCGGCCTCGGCCTCCACCGTCCGGCCATCGGGGGTCATGAGGACGGAGGTCATGAGGCCGAGCGAGCCGAAGCCCTGCGCCACGGTGTCCGACTGGACGTCGCCGTCGTAGTTCTTGCAGGCCCAGACGTACCCGCCCTCCCACTTCAGCGCCGCCGCCACCATGTCGTCGATCAACCGGTGCTCGTAGGTGAGTCCCGCGGCCTCGAACCGCTCCCGGAACTCCGACTCGAACACCTCGGCGAAGATGTCCTTGAAGGCGCCGTCGTAGGCCTTCAGGATCGTGTTCTTGGTGGAGAGGTACACCGGGTAGTTCCGCTGCAGGCCGTACGAGAAGGAGGCGCGCGCGAAGTCCCGGATGGAGTTCGTGAAGTTGTACATGCCCATCGCGACGCCGCCGTCGGGCCCGTAGTTCGCCACCACGTGCTGGATGGGCTCGGAGCCGTCCGCCGGGGTGAACGTGATGGTGAGCTGGCCGGCGCCGGGCACCCTGAAGTTGGTCGCCCGGTACTGGTCCCCGTGGGCGTGACGGCCGATCACGATCGGCCTGGTCCACCCCGGCACGAGCCGCGGGATGTTCGAGATGATGATCGGCTCGCGGAACACCACTCCCCCGAGGATGTTGCGGATCGTGCCGTTGGGCGAGACCCACATCTTCTTCAGCCCGAACTCCGCCACGCGGGCCTCGTCCGGGGTGATCGTCGCGCACTTCACGCCCACCCCGTGCTCCCGGATGGCCAGTGCCGCATCGATGGTGACCTGGTCGTCGGTCGCGTCGCGGTTCTGGATCGAGAGATCGAAGTAGCGCAGGTCCACATCGAGGTAGGGGAGGATCAGGCGGTCCCTGATGATGTGCCAGATGATCCGGGTCATCTCGTCGCCGTCGATCTCGACGACGGGACCTGCCACCTTGATCTTGCTCATGCGCGTCCTTTCCCGGACCTCAGGTTACTCGACATCGAGATATCTGTCGCGGTCTCACGACGGCGCGACCGCCAGTCCCCACGGCGCCAGCAGGAACGCCGCCGCCGCCAGTGTCAGCAGCACCGCGACGTCGAAGCGCCGGCCCCGGGCCGTCAGCACGTCACGCTCCGGCAGCAGGAGTCGTGCCAAGGCCGCCCCGACGAGGCCGATCGCCAGGACCCGCGCGGCGGCCTGGGGATCCACGAACCAGGCGAGGGTGGCGACAAGGAGCACCAGCAGTCCCGTGGCCGCAGCCATCGGCCTGCGGAGCGTCCTCCTCGTCACCATCGTGCGTCCACACTACTGTGGGCGCGTGCGCACCGACGGCGTCACGGCCCGCGATTCGACCGTGCTCGTCGTCGGGGGCGGGCTGGGGGCCGTCGCCCTGGCCCGGGCCCTGCGCGACGGCGGCCACACCGGCGGGATCGCCGTGATCTCGGACGAGCGCCGCCTCCCCTATGACCGGCCGCCGCTCTCCAAGCACCTCTTCTCACGGCAGGCCCCGGTGGACCTGTGCGAGCAGTTCGCCCTCGAGCCCGCCACGGTGGACTGGCGGCTGGGACTGCGCGCCACCAGCCTCGCCCACACGCCCGAGGGCACGGTCATCGCCGCCCGGGATTCCTCCGGTCGCCTCCACGAGCTCACGGCCGCCACCGTCGTCGTCGCCACCGGAGCCCGTCCCGTCGCCCCCTGGGACGGTGCGCGCACCCTCGCGACGTGGGATGACGCCTGCGCGCTGCGGGCGGCGCTGCGCCCCGGCTCCCGCCTCGTCGTCGTGGGGGCCGGGTGGATCGGCATGGAACTCGCGGGCGTGGCGGCGGCGGCGGGTGTCCAGGTCACCCTCGTCGAGGCCTCGGGCCGGCCCCTGGGAGGGCTGGTGCCGGCCGCCGTCGGCGACCGCCTCGCCGGCTGGCTCGCTGACGCCGGGATCGCCCTCGTGGCGCAGGCGGTGCGCGCCGCCTCCGCCGGCGAGGTGACGCTCGACGACGGCAGCCGGCTCGAGGCCGATGTCGTCGTCGCCGCGACGGGCGCGCGTCCCGCCACGGAGTGGCTGCCGCCCGGGTGGCTGACGGCCACGGGACACGTCCTCACCGACGCCGCCGGCGCGGTGGGCGCCGCCCCCGGCGTGTGGGCCATCGGCGACTGCGCGGCAGCCGACGGCGTCGTGGACCAGCACTGGAACGCCGCGGTGGCCGGCGCGGAACGCTGTGCCGCCGCCCTCCTCGGCGCGGCGGCGCCCGCGATCCGGCCCCCCGCGATCTTCTCCACCATGCTGGGCCATGCCGTGGACCTGATCGGCAGGTCCCGGCCCGACTGCGAGGTGCTGTGGCGCGGGGACGGCGGCTGGACAGCGCTGCTGCTGGACGGGGACTCGCTCGTGGGAGGCCTGGTGGTGGACCGCCCCCGGGACGTCGCCGCGTTGCGCCGCCTGCTCGCGCGCGGACCGCAGCGGGTCATCCGGGAGGCGGCCGCCGACCCCTCCCGTCCGCTCCGCGACGCCGTCCGCTGACGGACATCGGCCCAGCCACCGCCACGCGGCCGGCACGTGTCGACGCCGCGACACCGTGGTGCCATTGTGAGTCCATGAGCGAACCCCATCCCGCCCGGACACTCGACGAGGCGCAACGGCGCCTCCAGATCGAGATGAACGGCATCGAGGTGATCGACGAGTCCGAGCGCACGGCCAAGCCCTCCGACCTCTTCTGGCCGTGGTTCGCGGCCAACGTCTCCGTGTTCGGCATCAGCTACGCCGCCTTCGTCTACGGGTTCGGCGTCTCGTTCGGCCAGGCGATCCTCGTCGCCACCATCGGCATCACCATCTCGTTCGTGCTGGTGGGAATCATCGCGATCGCCGGGAAGCGCGGCTCCGCGCCCACCATGGTGCTCTCGCGCGCCGCCTTCGGGGTCACCGGCCAGAAGGTGCCCGGCTACGTCTCGTGGCTCGTCTCGATCGGATGGGAGACCTTCCTCGCCATCATGGCGACGCTCGCCACCGCGACCGTGTTCGACCGCCTCGGCTGGGGCGGCGGCACCACCACGAAGATCCTCGCCGCCGCATTCACGGCGACCGTGATCGTGGTGGCGTCCGTCGCCGGCTACCACATCATCATGCGTCTCCAGTCGGTGCTGACCTGGGCCACCGGCGCGATGACCATCGTGTACATCGTGCTGACGCTGGACGAACTCGACTGGTCCGCCATCTCCGCCATCCCCTCCGGCTCGATGCAGGCGGTGATCGGCGCCCTCGTCATGGTCATGACCGGCTTCGGTCTCGGCTGGATCAACATCGCGGCCGACTGGTCGCGCTACCAGTCCCGCGACGCCTCCAGCGGTGCCATCGTCTTCTGGAACACCTTCGGAGGCGCGGTCGCACCGGTGATCCTCGTAACCTACGGCCTCCTGCTGGCCGGGTCGCGGCCGGACCTCCAGGACGGCATCGCGAACGACCCCATCGGGACGCTCGCCACCGTGCTTCCCACCTGGTTCCTGTTGCCGTTCCTGATCACGGCCGTCCTCGCCCTCATCTCCGGGGCCGTGCTCGGCATCTACTCCTCCGGCCTCACGCTCCTCAGCCTCGGGGTGCGCATCCCCCGCCCGGCGGCCGCCTTCATCGACGGGATGATCCTCACCACCGGCACCGTGTGGGTGGTCTTCTTCGCGGAGAGCTTCCTGGGACCGTTCCAGTCGTTCCTCCTCACCCTGGGGGTGCCGCTGGCGGCGTGGGCGGGCATCATGATCGCCGACATCGCCTTGCGCAAGCGCGAGTATGACGAACTCGCCCTCTTCGACCCCAGGGGGATCTACGGCGCCTGGGACTGGACCTCGGTGATCACCATGGTGGTCGCCTCGATCATCGGCTGGGGCCTCGTCATCAACTTCTTCGCCGAGGAGGCGGCGTGGAACAACTGGCAGGGCTACCTCCTCGGCCCCCTCGGCCTCGGCGGTCGCGAGGGCGACTGGGCGTGGGCGAACATCGGCGTGTTCGTCGCCCTGGTCCTCGGCTTCGCGGTGACCTACGTGGCCCGCCGCGGCAGGATCGCCGCCCAGGAGGGC
>JALHDK010000004.1 GCA_022838965.1 Actinomycetales bacterium
GGCTCCCCCGAGATGAGGTCGACACCCCGCGCCAGGTCCGGGACGAGCGCGGCGTCCGTGCTGTCAGCCACGTCCACCATGCCGTGATCCGCCGTGATGACCAGGAGCGTGTCGGCGGGAAGGAGGCGGGCGAGCCTGCCGAGCTCGCGATCCGTGCGGGACGCCTCCTCCCCCCACTCCCAGGACCCCCACCCCGCGACGTGTCCGACGTGATCCACCTCGCCCCAGTACAGGTAGACGACGTCGGCCCGCCCCGCGCGGAGTTCCGCCACCGTCACGTCCACCCGCGCGGCGAGATCCTCACCGCTGATGTCCCGCGCCCCGCGGAACGCCGCCCGGTTCAGACCGGAGCCTACGAAGCGCTCCGGTCCAACCACGGCGAACCGGACCGGCTCCGCGAGGTGCTCGGCCACGGTGGGGCGGAGCTGCCACCGTTCCACCGGCATGAAGTCCTGGTCCCAGCGGATCAGGTTCATCAGCTGCCCGCTCCCCGGCTCCCGAACCGTGTAGCCGAGCATGCCGGTGCGTCCCGGCAATTCGGTGGTCCCGAGGGCCGTGATGGCCGCCGCGGTGGTGGAGGGCACGACGGTCTGCAGCACCAGTCCGTCGCCGCGGAGGGACCGGAGGAAGGGGAAGTGCCCGCTGCGTTCGCCGAGCTGCGTGTCCCCCAGCCCGTCCACGAGCACCACGCAGGCGCGTCGCGCCCGCGGCAACCCGAGCCGGGTCCGCCAGCGTTCCCACGCGCCGGCGTCGGTGTGCTCCAGTCCGACCGCCGCCATGACACCGGCGAGCACACCGCGGACATCCCCCCCGTCAGGCGTGAGGAGGTCAGGCGGCACGCTCACGGGAAGCTCTCGGCCACGGCCCGGGACAGGGCGGAGGCGAATCGCGTCGCCTGTTCGAGCCGGGCCCGGCCGTCGGCGTCGGCGCTGACGCGCAACACGAGATCATCGGCGGTGGTGTAACCCGTGTAGCCGTGATCGGCCTCGCAGTTCGGATCGCCGCACGAGGCAGGTTCGAGCTCGATGCGCGCGTTCGACCCCCAGTGGACCGCGATGGTGATCTCGTCCACGACGGCGTTGTCGATCGTGGCGGCCTCGCGCACGCCGTGGGAGAGCACCACCGAGGTGATGCGGCGCAGCGCGATGGCCTCGGTCGTGGCGATCGCCAGCGGTCGGCCATCCACCCCCGACTCGTCATCGATGTGGGCGCCGATCAGCCGGGTGGGTGTCAGGACCACGGCGGTCAGGTGGCGGCGCAGCTCGGACGCGTCGAACGTGGTCTCCGGGTGGACGAGGTAGGAGATGATCTCCTGACCACCGATGGCGATCTCGAGGACCCTCTCCACCAGGTCGGGGTAGTAGCCGCCGCGTTGCAGGTCACGGTGCAGTGCGGCTCGGAGCTTCTCAGGCACGCGGACCATTGTCGCATCACCCGAGCACGGGCAGCGCCCGCCGTGCGGCGTCCGCCCGTGGCACGTCACCGAGTTCGATGCGGGCCGCGAGCGGACGTGCACCGACAGGGCCCACCACCACGGGATTCAGCTCGACGCGCCGGATGGCCGGGAAGTCGTCCTTCAGGAGGGCCACCCGGATGACGACGTCCTCCAGCGCCTCCATGTCGAAGCGCGGACCCCCGCGATATCCCCGGAGCCGGACCGCCGCCCTCGGCGCCCGGACCAGCTCGGTGACGTCCCGGACGGAGAGGGGGGTGATCCGGTAGGCGACGTCGTCGAGGATCTCGACGGCGTCCCCCGCCAGCCCGAAACCCACCACGGGCCCGTACAGCGGGTCCTCGAGCGCGGTCACCACACACGCCGGCCCGGCCGGCACCATGGGTTGCAGCTCCACCCGCGCCACCCCCAGCGCGCGCAGCCGGGTGAGCGCGTGCGCGAGGTCCGTCGGGTCGTGCACATCCAGGTGCACGCCGCCCAGGTCCACCCGGTGCCGGAGCTGCGCCGCGTCGGCCTTCACCGCCAGCGGCCATCCCAGTCGATCCGCGGCCGCGAGAGCCTCGTCGAGCGTCGTCGCCCACTCGGCGGGGACAACCTCGATGCCGTAGTGCCGGACGAGCTCCCGGGCGGCGGCGGGTTCGAGGGTGCCGCGGCCGGCGCGCCCGGCCACCAGCGCGCTCACGCGGGCGGGATCGACGTCGTCGGCGTGGACGAGCGGGGAGTCGTCGCGCGGCCCCGCGGCGTCGACGAGCCGGCGCACCAGCCCCAGCCCTCCGTGGGCGTCGTCGGTGCGCGGGACCTCCGCGAGACCGGGCTGGTCGCGGTCGGTCACGGCCAGCACCCAGGCGGGCTGGCCGAGCCGGTCCCAGCCCGGGTCGGCGGGTTCATCCCCGGGGAGGGGCAGGTCGACGGCGACGCCGAGCGACCCCGCGGCCACCGGTTCGAGCCCCCGGTCCAGCGCCGCCCTGCGGACGTGCGTTGCCGCCTGCGGGGTGGTGGCCGCGATGGTGACCTGCCGGCTGACGCCCTCCGGGAGTCGCAGGGCCATGGCCGCAAGCAGGACGAGCTCGTCGAGGTCGCGGGCCTCGAGGACGCCTGCCTGCCGCAGCATGTCGGACAGCACCGCGCGCGGCAGGTGGGACGTGCGGACCAGATGCCCGGGAGGGGCCGCCTGCCCGGTCGACGAGCCGATGTGGCAGATCACCGTCCGGCTCCGTGCGAGATGCCGGGCGATGCGGGCGAACTTCCGGGGGTTGCCGATCGAGTCCAGGCTGAGCGCGACCACCCGCGTGTCATCGTCCGCGCTCCACCACTGCATGGCGTCGTTGCCGGACACGTCCACCCGGTGCCCGGCCGAGATGAACCCCGCGAGCGGGATGTTCGCCGCGACGAGGCGGCGCAGGAGGGCCGCGGAGGACCGGTCCGTCTGGGCGAACAGTCCCAGGGCACCGCCGGTGCGGAGGGACGGTGCGAACGTGAGGTTCCCCGCAGCCCGGCTCGCGAGTCCGAGGGAGCCCGGACCCAGGAGGCGCATCCCGTGGTGGCGGGCGGTGGCCAGCACCTCGGCGTGCCACCGGGGATCCGTCGCCTCCCGCCCGCTCAGCACGACGGCGGCACGCACCCCGGCGCGGCCGAGGCCGCCCAGGGCGCCGATCAGCTCGTCGTCGTCGACGGCGACCACGGCGAGCACCCGCCGGCCGGTCGCCTCGCCCGTCCAGGGGGACGGGCGGTTCGGGAGGTGGTCGAGGAGGCGCGCGGCCCGGCCGCCGCTCACCGCGACGACGTCCTCCGGCATCATCAGGTGGACCATCGACCGTGACTCGGCGAACTGTTCCCGGGCGGTCATCACACGCCACGAGCGATCTGTGGTGGCCAGGTCGAGGACGACCTCGACGACGCCCTCCTGGGTCTCGGCGGTGATGGTGTACCCGGCGTCCCGGAAGACCGCGAGCATCTTCCGGTTGGTGGGCAGCACGTCGGCGACGAAGCGGGTGAATCCGCGTTCCCGGCCGGCCGCGGCCAGGTGGTCGAGCAGCACCGATCCCAGCCCGCGCCCCTGATGGGCGTCGCCCACGTAGAAGGCGACCTCCGCGGTCCTGCCGTCGACGGCGTCGTAGCACCCCATGGCGCACAGCTCGCCGGTGGCCGGTTCGGTGATGACGAGCGCGACCCGTTCGCGGTGGTCCACGGTGGTGAAGCGTTCCAGCTCCGCGGGCGTCAGGGCACCCCGGTAGCCGAAGAAGCGGAAGAAGCGGCTCTGCTCCGACTGGGAGAGGTGGAGGCGCTGGAGCGCCTCGGCGTCCGAGGGGAGGATGGGGCGAACGTGCACCGTCGCGCCGTCCCGCGTCACGAGGTCCGCCTCCCAGTGGCGCGGATACGGGTTCGGCATGCGCACCACCCTATCCGGCGGGTGGCGTTCGTTCCGTGACGGCCGCAGAGGTGATAATCGGCCCCATGACCCCCAAACGCACCCCTCCCGCTGCCGTGGAGGAGCACATCGTCGACGTCGACGTCTCAGCGGAGATGGAGGGGTCCTTCCTCGAGTACGCCTACTCCGTCATCTACGCCCGGGCGCTGCCCGACGCCCGCGACGGCCTCAAGCCGGTCCAGCGCCGCATCCTCTACCAGATGGACCAGATGGGCCTGCGCCCGGATCGCGGCCACGTGAAGTCCGCGCGGGTGGTCGGGGATGTGATGGGCAAGCTGCATCCGCACGGCGATGCCGCCATCTACGACGCCATCGTGCGGATGGCGCAGCCCTTCTCGCTCCGCGTTCCACTCGTCGATGGCCACGGCAACTTCGGCTCCCTCGACGACGGTCCGGCCGCGCCACGGTACACGGAGGTGCGGCTCACGGCCGCGGCCCTCGAGATGACGCGGTCCCTCGACGAGGACGTCGTCGACTTCGTCCCCAACTACGACTCCTCGCTGCAGCAGCCCGCCGTCCTGCCCGCCGCGTTCCCGAACCTCCTGGTCAACGGGGCGCAGGGCATCGCCGTCGGGATGGCCACCAACATGCCCCCCCACAACCTCGTCGAGGTCGTGGCCGCGGCGCGCCACCTGATCGCCCACCCGGAGGCCACGCTCGAGGAGCTGATCCGGTTCGTCCCGGGCCCCGATCTCCCCTCGGGGGGCCGGATCATCGGCCTCGACGGCATCAGGGAGGCCTATGCCACGGGCCGCGGATCCTTCCGGACCCGGGCCAGGACCCGGGTGGAGACCCTGTCGGCGCGCAAGCGGGCCATCGTGGTCACGGAGCTCCCCTACCAGGTGGGCCCGGAACGCGTGATCGACCGCATCAAGGATGCGGTGAACGCGAAGAAGGTCCAGGGCATCGCCGCGGTCACGGACCTGTCGGACCGCGAGCACGGGTTGCGCCTCGTGATCGAGGTGAAGAATGCCTTCAACCCCGAGGCCGTGCTGGAGGCGCTCTTCCGCTTCACCCCGCTCGAGGAGAACTTCGGCATCAACAACGTCGCGCTGGTGGACGGCCAGCCCCGCACCCTGGGGTTGCGGGAGCTGCTCAGCGTGTACGTCGACCACCGTCTCGAGGTGGTCCGCCGCCGCACCCGGCACCGGTTGGCGGCGAGCTCCGCCCGTCTCCACCTCGTGGAGGGCCTGCTGCTGGCGATCGCGGACATCGACGAGGTCATCCAGGTGATCCGCTCGTCGGACAACGCGGAGGAGGCTCGCACCCGCCTCATCCAGGTCTTCGACCTGTCCGAGGCGCAGGCCGAGTACATCCTCGAGCTGCGACTCCGGCGCCTCACCCGCTTCTCCCGCATCGAACTGGAGGCCGAGCGTGACGAGCTGGCGAAGCGGATCACCGAACTCACGGCCATCCTCGAATCGGATGCCCTCCTGCGTTCCGTGGTGAGTGACGAGCTCGCCGCGGTCGCTGCGGCGCACGGAACCCCGCGGCGCACCGTGCTGCTGGAGGGCACCGGCACGTCCGCTCCGCCCGCGCGCGCGGCCGCCCTCCCGATGGAGGTTCCGGACGGCCCGTGCACCGTCATGCTGTCGGGGACCGACCTCCTGGCCCGCGTCGACGGCGTCGTGGACGCCGCCGGGCCACGCCGGGCGCACGACGCGCTCCGGTCGACCGTGACGACGACGACGCACGGCACGGTCGGCATCCTCACCTCGAGTGGTCGGGTGGTGCGGGAGTCCGTGCTCGACATCCAGGCGCTCGCCCCGGTTGAGGGGCGGCCGGGCCTCGGCGGCGGCACCCCGGTGAGCGAGATGGTGGCCCTGGAGGACGGCGAGGACGTCGTCGGGCTGCTCGACCTCGATCCGGACGGACCACCGGTCGTCCTCGCGACCGCCGGCGGGACGGTGAAACGGGTGAGTCCCGGCGAGTTCCCGCAGAACAAGGACAGCTTCCCCGTCATCTCCCTCCGGGAGGGCGACCGGCTGGTGGGTGTGGCGCCCACGGCTGCGGAGGACGACAGGGTGGTCCTGGTCAGCTCGGACGCCCAGGTGTTGCACTTCCCCGCCTCAGCCGTCCGCCCCCAGGGCCGCAGTGCCGCCGGCATGGCCGGGATGACGCTCGGGGAGGGCGCGTCGGTCCTTCATCTCGGTGTCGTGCCCGCCGACCGGGTGTCCGAGGCGGTCCTCGTCACGGTCGCCGGGACACTGGGTGCACTTCCGGGCACGGTCGCCGGGTCGGCGAAGGTGTCGCCGTTCGGGCTCTTCCCCGGCAAGGGGCGCGCCACCCAGGGGGTGCGCGCGCACCGGTTCGTGCGGGGAGAGGACGCGCTCCAGCTCGCGTGGGTGGGCGTGGCGCCCCGGGCCGTGAGCAGCACGGGCCAGGCCGTCGAGCTCCCCGGGGTGGATGCCCGCCGCGACGGCTCCGGCAAGCCCCTGGCAGCCCCGGTGGCTGCCATCGGCTGACCCCCTACAGGTCGATGGCGTAGAGCACGGTGCGGTGGGTGGGCTCGAAGCCCAGCTGGGCGTACAGGTGCTGCGCACCGGCCGGGTCATCCAGGTCGACGTCGATCCCGGCGTAGTCCATGCCGGAATCGCGGAACGCCCGCATCGTGTGGCACAGCAGGGAGCTGGCGACGCCGCGGCGCCGCCACGGCGCCAGCACGCCGAGAGCCTCGATGTAGCCCTCCCGCCAGCCGAGGGCGGGCCAGTCCTCCTCCCACCGCGAGGCCAGGACGTAGCCGGCGACCCGCGCCCGGTCCGTTGACCGGTCCAGCGCCACGAATGACCACTCGCGCACGACGTCGGCCATCATCCGGTCCCACTGGGCGGGGGTGAGCGCCGGCGACTCCCCCCGGTCCGCGAAGGCCTGGTTGTGGGCCCGGCGCACCGCGTCACTCAGGGACTCGGTCCAGGGCACGACCGACAGGTAGGGGCCGAGCGTGATCTCCGGGATGGGCTCGCTGAGGTCACGGCGCATCTGCGTGAACCAGCGGCGTGGGCTGAAACCGTTCCTGACCAGGAGGTCCACCATCCCCGTCACCGATTCATCCGCGAAGTGCGCGATCTGCGCCGGCCCCTCCAGCCCGGAGGCTGCGAGCAGGTGACGGGAGACGTCGATCTGCCAGGCGACGAGACTCGTCCCGATGCTGCGGTCCCGCCACGCCGGGTGGACGGCCCCGGAACACGTGGCACGCACGATGGACTGCTCCGTGAGCTGGACGCGGACGTAGCCGTAGGCCACAAGGTCGCCGGCGTCGTCGAAGGCGCCGTAGGCACCGTGGGGCACCTCCGGTTCGAAGAGTTCGGCCAGCTCGGCGACGGTCGTGCGGTACGGGACACGGTCGTAGTCCTCCACGATCCGGTGGAGCTGAACCATCGCCGGGAGGTCGCTCTCCGTGAGGGAACGCCAGTGCGCGAATCCCGTGGGGATCCGGATCCGGGCCGGAGGCGCCGCACGGGCGGCGAGGGAGTCCGCGGCCGCACGCCGCGGCGTCCTGGCCTCGCCGTTGCCCGTCCCACGCCCGAGGAAGCTCATGGCTGTCCGATGGTGTACAGCAGCTCCACACCCACCGGGGTGAAGCCGGCGCCCATCAGTGCCTCCCGCCAGGAGCGCGCGGTGGCGACCGTTCCCGCCACCACACTCACGCACGGTGCGTGCGCGGCGGCGCCCAGCAGCCCTGTCACCAGGTCGTCCGCGATACCCGCAGGGGCGTCCGCCGGCAGGATCACGGTGCGCGCATCCACGATGCCGGGGCGCCCGGACCCACGCGCCAGCACCGCACCCTGCACCGTGTCCCCCCGGACCGCGACCACGGACATGCGGGGGTCCGCCGTCTCGATGGCCTCCGTGAGAGGAAGCGCCGTGGAGAGCAGGATGTGCGCGTGGTCCGCCGGCGTCAGCAGCGCGTCCAGGTGCGCCGCATCCGCGGGCAGCACGCCGCGCACGTGCGGCGACCTCTCCTCCACCGGACCCGCGGGACTCTCGTAGAGGTCGATGCGGGCGCCACAGCTGAAGCCCGCCGCAGTGTAGAGCCGGCGCCGGTCGATGAGATGCGAGGGGATCGACGCGCCGACCACCGTCCGTTCGCCGCCGCCCCGGCGCAGAAACTCCCGCGCCCACTGGTCCTGCCATCGCAGCACCGCCCGCCCGATGCCCCGTCCGCGCCACGCGGGGTCGATGGCCGCTCGCAGCGCGACGGCGTCGTAGCCCCCGGCACCACCGAAGCGGACCGCGGCGCACGCCCGGACCGCCCCGCGCGTGTCGCGGCCCAGCATGGCAACATGCGCGGGCGAGACGGGCAGGTACACGCGCTCGACGACGAGCGATGACGTCCACACCGGTGCCGCATCCGATTCCTCGCACGCACGCACGAGCCTGACGATCTCGTCAAGCGACGCCCTGTCGACCGGTGACCACGTGAGGCCGAGATGAGCGCCGGGAAGGTCGCCGAGAGCGTCGATCGGCGGCGCGTCGGGGGCTCTCACACCCCCGATCCTATGGCCCGGAGTCCGGGAAGCGGCAGCCTGTCAGGCGTCAATGCTCTCCCGGTCGACCCGCTGGGCGCCCGCCACGATGAAGTCCTTGCGGGGCGCGACATCGTTACCCATCAGGAGCTCGAACACGGACTCGGCGCGGCGCACGGCGGCCTCGTCCGCTGTGGTGATGCGCCGAAGCGTGCGCCGGGCCGGATCCATGGTGGTTTCGGCGAGCTGGTGGGCGTCCATCTCGCCCAGGCCCTTGTAGCGCTGGATCGGGTCGCGGGGGCGGCGGCCCTGCCGCGCCAGCTGGGCGAGGACGCGATGGAGTTCATCCTCGGAGTAGGTGTAGATGACCTCCCCGGGGCGCCGTCCGGCAGCCGCGACCTCGACGCGGTGCAGGGGTGGCACGGCCGCGAACACCCGGCCGGCCTCGACCAGCGGCCGCATGTAGCGGAAGAAGAAGGTGAGCAACAGGGTGCGGATGTGGGCGCCGTCGACATCGGCGTCCGTCATGAGGACGACCTTGCCGTAGCGCGCCTGGCTCAGGTCGAACGTGCGTCCCGCTCCGGCGCCGATCACCTGGATGATGGACGCGCACTCCTGGTTCTTCAGCATGTCGGTGGGGGACGTCTTCTGGACGTTGAGGATCTTGCCCCGGATCGGCAGAAGGGCCTGGAACTCGGAGTTGCGCGCGTCCTTCGCCGTCCCGAGGGCGCTCTGGCCCTCGACGATGAAGAGCTCCGATCGGTCGACGTCGTCACTCCGGCAGTCCGAGAGCTTCGCGGGCAGCGACGAGGTCTCCAGCGCGTTCTTGCGCCGGGCGATCTCCTTGTGCATCCGGGCCGAGACGCGCGCGCGCATCTCGCCGACCACCTTCTCGAGGAGCAGCCCGGCCTGCTCCTTCTCCTGCCGGCGGGTGGAGGTGAGGAACGCCTCCAGTTCCCGCTCGACGACCCGCGCCACCACGGACCGCACGGGTGCTGTCCCGAGCACCTCCTTCGTCTGGCCCTCGAACTGGGGCTCGGGGAAGCGGACCGTGACCACCGCGGTGAGGCCGGCGAGCACGTCATCCTTCTCGATGCGCGCATCCTTCGCGGTGGTCTTCAGGCGGCGCGCGTTGGCCTCGACAGCCGCCCGGAGCGTCTTGACGAGCGCCTGTTCGAATCCCGCGAGGTGCGTGCCGCCCTTGGGGGTGGCGATGATGTTCACGAAGGACCGGACCGTGACGTCATAGCCTGTGCCCCACCGGGCGGCGATGTCGACGGCGCACTCGCGTTCCACCTCCCGCGGCCGGAGGTGCCCGTCCGGATCGAGCTGCTGGACCGTCTCCGTGAACGTGCCCGTGCCGGCGAGGCGCAGGACGCCCGTGACCGGCGGGTCCGGAGCGAGGTACTCCACGAAGTCCACCACGCCCCCGTCGTGACGGAAGACCTCCACCACCGGATCGGCGTTGCCGCGCCTGTCCTCGATCCGCAGGGTCAGGCCGGGAACGAGGAAGGACGTCTGCCGGGCGCGCTCCAGCAGCTCGTCGAGAAGGAAGCCGGCCGAGGCGGGGAAAATCTGCCTGTCCGCCCAGTACCGCACGCGCGAACCCGTGCGCGCCTTCGGCACCCTTCCGACGACGGCCGGCACCGTGGCGGAGGTGAACGGGGTGAAGGGCGAGGCGGGCGAGACCCCGGCGGCGTCGTCGTACGTCCCGGGCTCCCCGCGCCGGAACGTCATCCGGTGGGTCCGCCCGCCGCGATCCACCTCCACGTCCAGCCGCTCGGAGAGCGCGTTGACGACGGATGCCCCCACGCCGTGCAGTCCGCCCGAGGCGGCGTAGGAGCCGCCGCCGAACTTGCCGCCGGCATGGAGCTTGGTGAAGACCACCTCGACGCCGGAGAGCCCGAGGGATTCGACCGTGTCGACGGGAATCCCGCGCCCGTCGTCGCGCACCTCGACGGAACCATCCGGATGGAGGATGACCTCGATCAGGTGGGCGTGCCCCTCGAGCGCCTCGTCCACGGAGTTGTCGATGATCTCCCACAGGCAGTGCATGAGGCCGCGGGAATCCGTCGACCCGATGTACATTCCCGGCCGCTTCCGCACGGCCTCGAGACCCTCGAGGACGGACAGGTGACGTGCGGTGTAGTCGGTGGGTGGAGACGCTGACACGCCCCTCATCCTAGGGTCAGCTCCCGACACCAACGCCGCCGACATACGCCGGGAGCGAACGGGGTCCGTTCGGGGGAAGGTCTTGTCGGTGGAGCGTGGTTACATGCTGATGTGACGACTTCACTCGAGATCCCCCGGCTCACCGCCCGGGACCGGTGCGACTCCTGCGGCGCGCGGGCGTACGTGCGCGTGGAGCTGACCTCAGGTGAGCTGCTCTTCTGCGCCCACCACGCCCGCAAGCACGCCGATGCGCTCGCCCGCGTCGCACTCCACATTCACGACGAGACGGACCGGCTCGAGGCCACCACGGACTGACCGCCCGGCCACCACCTCCCACCCGGCCACCACGGACCAACCGCCCAGCGGTTCACGACCAGGAGCCCCGCCGTACAGGTCGGCGGGGCTTCCGCGTGTCACGGCACGCTCCCGCCTCATGTGACGGCGCGCTCCCCGCCTCCCGGCACTCGGAGGGGCACAGACCCCGGACGGGCGATGCCCGTCAGTCCAGGTAATCCCTCAGCACTTGCGAGCGCGAGGGATGGCGGAGCTTCGACATCGTCTTGGACTCGATCTGCCGGATCCGCTCCCGGGTCACACCGTAGACCTTGCCGATCTCGTCGAGCGTCTTGGGCTGGCCGTCGGTGAGGCCGAACCGCATGGACACCACGCCCGCCTCGCGTTCCGAGAGGGTGTCGAGCACCTGGTGGAGCTGCTCCTGCAGGAGGGTGAAGCTCACGGCATCCGCTGGGACGATCGCCTCGGAGTCCTCGATGAGGTCCCCGAACTCACTGTCGCCGTCCTCGCCGAGCGGGGTGTGCAGCGAGATGGGCTCGCGGCCGTACTTCTGCACCTCGACGACCTTCTCCGGCGTCATGTCCAGTTCCCTGGCGAGTTCCTCCGGTGTGGGCTCACGGCCGAGGTCCTGCAGCATCTGTCGCTGCACCCGCGCCAGTTTGTTGATCACCTCGACCATGTGCACCGGGATGCGGATCGTCCGGGCCTGATCCGCCATGGCCCGGGTGATCGCCTGCCTGATCCACCAGGTGGCGTAGGTGGAGAACTTGTAGCCCTTGGTGTAGTCGAACTTCTCCACGGCCCGGATGAGGCCCAGGTTGCCCTCCTGGATCAGGTCCAGGAACAGCATGCCCCGTCCGGTGTACCGCTTCGCGAGCGACACCACCAGCCGAAGGTTCGCCTCGAGCAGGTGGTCCTTGGCGTTCCGGCCGTCCTGGGCGATCCACTGCAGCTCACGCTTGAGCTTCTTGTCCATCGTGTCGCCCTCGCGGGCGAGCTTCTCCTCCGCGAAGAGGCCGGCCTCGATGCGCTTGGCGAGGTCCACCTCCTGCTCGGCGTTGAGGAGGGCCACCTTGCCGATCTGCTTCAGGTAGTCCTTCACCGGGTCCGCTGTCGCGCCCGCGGTCACCACCTGCTGGACCGGTGCGTCGTCGTCGTCCGAGTCGGACACGACGAAACCCGTGTCCTGGGCCGCCTCGGCGTCCTCCTTCGCGGCGGCGCGCGACGACCGGCGAGCGGAACGCCGCCGCGCCAGGGCCGCGGACTCCTCGTCCGCCGCCTCGTCGATGAGGTCCTCGTCCTCGTCGTCGGTCAGCAGGTCCGCCTCGACCTCCGCGACGACCTCAACCTCCTCAGGTTCGAGGACGACGTCCGCGACGAGTTCGTCCACCTCGACGTCGGCCTCCACCTCGAGGACGTCGACGACGTCCAGGACATCGACATCCTCGGGTTCGGCGGCACTGTCCGTCTCGAACTCGTCGGGGCTGGCCGGCATGGCCAGAGCGTCGTCGTGCAGGAGACGGGCCGCCTCCGCGGGGGCGGTGCGCTTCCGTGACGGCTTCCCGCCAGCCGCAGGTCCCGGTTCGGGTGTCACGTCCCCGGCGGGGGCCCCGCTGTCGGGCTGGGCACCGCGAGAGGACGAGGTGCGGCGCGGGCGTTTCGCCGCTGGGGAGGTTGAGGACACGGAACACCCTTCGGTTCGGTCTGGAGTGGGCCGCGGCTCTGCGCCGACGCCCGACAATTATACGCGGACCTCGCAACCCGGCATTCGGGCGCAGGAGTCCCCAATAGAACCATCCGGAGCCGCGCTCCTATTCCCCGCCCGCCTCCCCGGCGAAGGCATCGGGGGGTGGGCAGGCGCAGACGAGATGGCGGTCCCCCCACGCTCCATCGATGCGTCGCACCGGCGGCCAGTACTTGTCCGCCGAACCGCCGGGAAAGACGGCGAGGCTCCGCGGGTAGGGATGGGGCCAGTCGCCGGCAATGCAGCGCGCCGTGTGCGGGGCGCCGGTGAGCGGGTTGTCGTCAGCGGGCCAGCGCCCCTGGGCGACCTGCTCCGCCTCACGGGCGATCGCCGTCATGGCGTCGCAGAAGCGGTCGAGCTCGGTGAGGTCCTCGGACTCGGTCGGCTCGACCATCAGGGTCCCGGCCACCGGGAACGACATCGTGGGTGCGTGGAACCCGTAGTCGATCAGACGCTTGGCGACGTCATCGACCGTGACACCTGTGCGACTGCGCAGCTCCCGCAGGTCGAGGATGCACTCGTGGGCCACCAGGCCATCGGGTCCGCGGTACAGGATCGGGTACGACCCGGCGAGACGCGCCGCCACGTAGTTCGCCGCGAGCACAGCGGCTCCGGTGGCGCGGCGCAGTCCCTCGGCTCCGAGGAGCCGGATGTAGGCCCACGAGATGGGCAGGATCGACGCCGAACCGTGGGGCGCCGCGCTCACGGCGCCGTCCGCGCGACCGCCGAACGGATCGAGCGGATGGCCCGGGAGGAAGGGTGCGAGATGGGCTCGCGCGACCACCGGACCGACCCCCGGACCGCCGCCCCCGTGGGGTATCGCGAACGTCTTGTGGAGGTTGAGATGGGAGACGTCGCCGCCGAACTTCCCTGGTCGTGCCACACCGACCAGCGCGTTGAGATTGGCGCCGTCGATGTACACCTGCCCGCCGGCGGAGTGCACGAGGTCGCACACCTCGGTCACGGACTCCTCGTAGACGCCGTGCGTTGACGGGTAGGTGATCATGATCGCCGCGAGTCTGTCGCGGTGCTCGTCCACCAGGCGCCGGAGGTCATCGAGGTCGATGTTGCCGGCGGCATCACAGGCGACCACCACGACACGCAGTCCCGCGAGCACCGCCGAGGCGGCGTTGGTGCCGTGGGCGGAGGACGGGATCAGACACACCGTGCGTCCGCCCTCTCCCCGTGCGCGGTGGTACGCCCGGATGGCGAGCAGACCGGAGAGTTCGCCCTGTGAGCCGGCATTGGGCTGGAGGCTGGCGGCGTCGTAGCCCGTCACGGCGAGCAGCCACGCGGTCAGCTGGTCGATGAGTTCGCGGTAGCCGGCCACGTCCCCGGCAGGTGCGAAGGGATGAATGCGCGCGAATCCGGGCCAGGTGATCGGCGCCATGGAGACCGCGGAGTTGAGCTTCATCGTGCAGGAACCGAGCGGGATCATGCCACGGTCCAGCGCGTAGTCGCGGTCGGCCAGCCGGCGCAGGTACCGCATCATCGCGGTCTCGGTGTGGTAGCGGTGGAAGACCGGGTGGGTGAGGTACCCGCTCTCCCGGCGCATCGCCCCGGGAATCCCCTCGGCCGTGACGGGCGAGACGTGCGCGGACGCGTGCCCGCCCAGCACGTCGATCACCGCCTCCACGGTCGCCGCGGTGGTGCACTCGTCCACGCTGACACGGACGGTGGTGTCGTCCTGCCGCCACACGGTGATGTTCCGCTCCCGCAGGTCCCGGAGCGCGGCGTCAGCATCGTCGACCCGCACGGTCAGCGTGTCGAAGAAGGTCCGGTTCAGTACGGCGACGTTCCGGGCCGCCAGTCCGGTGGACAGAGCCAGGGTCCGTTCGTGGACACCGCGCGCAATGTCCCGCAGCCCCTCGGGACCGTGCCACACCGCGTACATCGAGGCCATGACCGCGAGGAGCACCTGTGCCGTGCAGATGTTCGAGGTGGCCTTCTCGCGGCGGATGTGCTGCTCGCGCGTCTGGAGAGCCAGCCGGTACGCGGGCGCTCCGTCGGCGTCCCTGGAGACTCCGACGAGGCGGCCGGGCAGTTGGCGCACCAGCCCCTGGCTCACGGCGAGGTACCCGGCGTGCGGGCCGCCGAAGCCGAGTGGGACCCCGAACCGCTGGGTCGTCCCGGCCGCGATGTCGGCTCCCAGGTCGCCGGGAGGACAGATGAGGCACGCTGCCAGCAGATCGGCGACGATGATCACCAGGGCGCCCGCCGCATGAGCCGCCTCCACTACCGCCGCGATCTCCGCCCGCTCCGGAATCCGTCCGCTCGCGCCCGGCACCTGGAGCACCACGCCGAAGACGTCATCCAGGCCGGGGAGTGGGCCGTCGACCTCGAGGTCCACCAGGGCGACGTCGACCGCGGCGGCACGGGTCTCGAGAACGGCTCGTGTCTGGGCGAAGATGTCCCGGTCCACGAGCAGGGTGTTGCCCCTGGTGCGCGCCGCCCGGCGGGCGAGCAGCATCGCTTCGGCAACCGCGGTGGCCTCATCGAGCATCGACGCGCCCGCCACGGGGAGACCCGTGAGGTCCGCGACCATGGTCTGGAAGTTGAGCAGCGCCTCCAGTCGCCCCTGGGAGATCTCGGGCTGGTACGGGGTGTAGGCCGTGTACCACGCCGGGTTCTCAAGGACGTTCCTCCTGATCACCTCCGGTGTCGCCGTGTCGTAGTAGCCCTGGCCGATCATCGGCGTGCTGACCCGGTTCAGCGCGGCCATCCGCGCCAGTTCCTGCAGCACCTCCGGCTCCGACGCCGGGCCGGGCAGTCCATGCGGAACGGAGTCCTCGTGGATGGTGGGGGGTACCGCTCGACGCAGCAGGTCCTCGAGGCTGGCCGCCCCGACGACGGCGAGCATGGCTGACTCGTCCGGGCCCGAGCCGATGTGACGATCCGCGAAGATCACGCCTCGAGGCCTTCGACGAACGCGCTGTACTCGTCGGCGGACAGGAGGTCGCCCTCGGCCTCGACCGACACCTCGTAGAGCCAGGCCGACCAGGGGTCGGCGTTGACGTTCTCCGGAGCCGCGACGACGTCGTCGTTGTGCGCGGTCACGGTGCCCGTGACAGGGGCGATGAGATCCGAGACGGACTTGGTCGACTCGATCTCGCCGCAGGATGCGCCCGCCGAGATCCGGGTGCCGACCGCGGGGAGGTCGAGGTAGACGATGTCGCCGAGCGCCTCGGCGGCGTACTCGGTGATCCCGACCCGAGCCGTGGCGCCGTCTGCACGCAGCCACTCGTGGTCGCGGGTGTACTGGCGGTCTGCCGGAATGGACAAGGTACCTCCTCGGGGTGTGCGCCGGTCAGGAAGCCCGGCGATAGAAGGGCAGGGTGGTGGTGGTCATGGGCTGGAGCCTCCCGCGGACGTCGACGTCGAGGGTGGTGCCCACGGCTGAGTGGCGGCTGTCGATCAGGGCCAGGGCGATGGGGATCGCCAGAGTCGGTGACAGGGCACCGGATGTGACCTCTCCGATGCGGCTGCCGTCCGCGAGCACGGGAGAGCCGGCGCGTGCCGCACGACGCCCTTCGCCCGTCAGGCCGACGAGGAGGCGGCGCGGGGGCTCCGCGGCGATGCGTGCGAGGGCATCCCGGCCGACGAACTCGTGGTCAAGGTTCACGACGCGCCCGAGCCCGGCCTCCCACGGTGTGATGTCTTCGGACAGCTCGTGGCCGTAGAGGGGCATGCCGGCCTCGAGACGGAGCGTGTCGCGCGCGGCAAGGCCGCACGGCACCAGTCCGGCATCCCGGCCCGCGCCGACCAGTGCGTCCCAGAGCTGCACGGCATCCCCGGAGGACACGATGATCTCGAAGCCGTCCTCTCCCGTGTAGCCCGTGCGGGCGACACGGGCCGGGATACCTCCGACCCTGGCCGGCGTGATGGCGTAGTAGCGCAGGTCCTGCACCGGCGTGTCGCACAGCGGCGCGAGCACGGCGGATGCCCGCGGCCCCTGAACAGCCAGCATCGCGCGCTCGAGGGTGGTGTCGACGACCCGGGTTTCGAAGCGGCGTGATCGTTCCGCGAGTGCAGCGACCACTCGCTCGCGGTTCGCGGCATTCGCGATCACGAGGTACTCCGACTCCGCGAGGCGGTAGACGATGAGATCGTCCAGCACCCGGCCGTCCTCGTCCGTGATGAGGGAGTACTTCGCCCGTCCCACCGCAAGTTTGGAGGGCAGCACCACGAGAGACCAGTCCAGGAGGTCCGCGCTCCCGGGACCACTCACCTCGATCTGGGCCATGTGCGACAGGTCAAAGAGCCCGACGTTCTCGCGGACGGCGCGGTGCTCGGCGATGTCGGAGGTGTAGCGGACCGGCATCTGCCAACCCGCGAAAGGAACGAGTGTCGCGCCGAGGCTCGCGTGGATCGACGCCAACGGGGTGGTCCTGAGGTTCACTGTCATGCTCCCGGTTGGGCGGAACAGCCTCCAACTTACCAGCCGGGGCGGCGGTCCTCCGGCGGGTCACGCCGCATCGAACCAGGGCGGCGGGCAGGCGTACGCCAGCGCCCGCGAGACCAGGCCCGCCAGAGGATAGGTGCGATCCTCGGCGAGCGCCTGTTCGCACAGGATGCGCGCGCGCACCCCGTCCCCCGAATACCAGGCGAGGTACGCAGCCACAGCGATCGGAGCGGCGGCACGCCCCACGGGCGCGAAGTGCGCGATGCGGGCCAGCGTCTCGGCGATGGGCTTCAGGCGGAGGGGCTCGGGACGTGGCGGACCATCGAACGCATCGGCCGCATCCAGGCGGGTGAAGTCCGGGACCCCGGTACCACCCGTCCCGAGGGACCACGCGATCACGCCGTCGCGGAATGCGGTGTTCTCGAGGGCGAGCAGCAGACGGGCGCGCGTCTCGGGCATCGTCGGCCCACCGTGCTCCACGGCGTCGACCAGCAGGTGGCTCTCGGGTGCTCCTGCCCTGCTGCCAGCCCACTTCCGGAGGGACAAGGCAACCTCCGCCGCCGCGGGGCCCTCGGGCGTGCGGGCGAACCTGAAGGCTTCGGGAGAGTCCACCAGCTCGCAGGCTGGTTGCGACATCGCGACCCTGGTCGTGCGGAGCTCGAGCTCGTCCTGCACGCCGAGGAACGCCCCGTCCCCGGAGAACCCGTGGATCCGGTCGCCCGTGAGGACGTAGCACCCGCCGTGGAAGGCGAACGGCCACCTCATGTCCAGCCGCTCAAGCACCCTCCGCACCCACTCGCCGGGCTGTCGGTCCGTGAAGACCGACACCACGGCCATGTCGTCCGTGGTGCGCGCGAGTGCCGCGAGGGCGTGGGCGAGAGCTCCCACCCCCGCGCCTCCCTCGACAAGGTCCAGGTCGAGCCGGGCGGACGACCCGATGATCAGGGCGCCCGGTTCGAGCGAACAGGCCGTGACCACCAGTGACTCGCGGGGACGGAAGCCGAAGGTGAACGGTATGGACGCGATGACCTCGTGGGCGAGGGGCCAGGTGTCGGTGTTCGTCATGTCGCGATCCCACCACGCGCGTCCGGGTGGTGGCCGAGCACCCTGCGATCCTGTGGACACGCGCACGCCAGGATGGCTCGCCGGGGACCGGGGTGGGGATCCGGCCGGTGGCGGCGCGGGCCGCGGACCCCGCCCAGCACGTAGGCTGCTGCCATGGGGGCAGCCCAGCAGTTCGTTGACGCCGTGTCCGCCCGATGCGCGGAGGTGCTCCAGGAGCCTTCGGCCGATTTGCCCGACCTCGGGTCAGACCTGGCCGCCTTCCTCGAGCCGGCCCGGAGCCTTCTCACCGGTGGGAAGCGGATGCGTGCCCGGTTGTGCTCGGTCGGTTGGGCAGCCGCGGGCGGCGCTGCCGGGGCAGCGGCCCCCGTCCACGCGGGCGCGGCGCTGGAGCTGTTCCAGGCAGCAGCGCTCGTCCACGACGACGTCATCGACGACGCCGACACCAGGCGCGGGAAACCGGCCACCCATGTCCTCTTCGCCGCCCTCCACCCGGTGACTGGAGGACCCGAGGCTGCCGGATTCGGTGAGCACGCGGCGGTGTTGCTCGGGGACCTTCTCCTGGTCCTCGCCCACCGCGAGTTGCGGAGGGCCACCGCTCTCGTGCCCGATGGAGCCGAGGCGGAACGGATCTGGGACCTCATGACGGCGGAGGTCGCCGTCGGGCAGTACCTCGACGTCCACGCGAGCGTTCAGCCTCTCACCTCCCACGACCTCGGGACCTCCCTGGAACGTGCCCTCCTCGTCGTGAGGCACAAGTCGGCGCGCTACTCCGTGGAACACCCGTTGGTGCTGGGCGCGGCCCTCGGCGGGGGGTCCTCCGGCGTCCGCGACGCCCTCGCGCGCGTCGGCCTGCCGTTGGGCGAGGCCTTCCAGCTGCGCGACGACGAGCTCGGCATCTTCGGGGATCCCGCGGTCACCGGGAAGCCGGCAGGGGACGACCTGCTCGAGGGCAAACGAACGCCGCTCGTGCTGTACGGGCTCGCCATGTGCGGCCCCGACGACGCCGCGTTCCTGCGTCGCAGCCTCGGCGACAGGAGCCTTGATGCAGGGGACCTGTCCCGCATCAGGAGGGCCCTGCTGGACTCCGGGGCCGTTGCCCGCCACGAACTCCTCATCCGGGAGCGGTACGAGCAGGCGTTGGAGGCTCTCGCGGCCGCTCCGATACCGGAGGATGCCCGGGAGGAGCTGCGCGGGCTGGCCACCGCCCTCACCCGCCGGGTGGCGTGAGTCAGTCCGCGATCGCCGCGCGGCGCACCGCGTGCTTGCGTCCCGCGGCGAGGGCGGCCGCCGGGGTTTCACCGAGTTCGGGATGCGGTGTGAGCAGCCAGACGACGATCTGGCTGTCGTCCATGCCGGAGTCCCGCAGCTGCATGATGCTGCCCCGCAGGCCGTCGATGAGCTGACCGTCGCGGATGAACGCCCCGGGTACCCGGTATCCCTCCAGGCCATCCACCCGGCATCCCACCACCGACTGCTCGCGGATGAGAGCGCGGACGTCGCGGAGCCGTTGCCCAAGTCGGTCCGCCAGGTCCGGCAGAGACAGCCACTCCCCTTCGAGGGCACGGAGATCCACGTGCGGAAGATACCACTGACGAGGCCGCGAACCGAGGTGTGACACGCCCTGGCTCCTTGTAGGGTGTCGAATTGGTAACACCTGTCACAGAAGGCCACGCCAGTCACCACCCCTGCTCCCGGAGGCACCGATGCCGTCTCTCCCCTCCCGTCTGACCATGAGTGCCGCACTCGCCGCCGGAACGGTCGTGGCCGGCGCCGTCCCGGCTGCGGCCACCCCGGTGATGGGAGCGACTGCCCCCGCCCCCCGCGCGGTGGCCGCACCGACGTTCCGCGTGGCGGCACCGGCCCTCACCTACCAAGTGCAGGAGGGTGACACTGTCTGGGGGATCGCGCAGCGCACCGGCACCTCTGTTGCTGCGATCATCTCCGCCAATGGCCTCGACTCACGGGCCATCATTCGGGTGGGCCAGGTGCTGGCCATCCCGAGCCCGGTCCCGAACGAGCCCGCACCGGCCGCACCGGCCGCACCGGCCGCTCCGGCCGCACCGGCACCCGTGGCCGCCGCCGTCGCGCCCGCGACCCACACCGTGGCGCGCGGGGACACCCTCTGGGCGATCGCCACCCGCAACGGCACCTCCGTCGCGGCCCTCATGGCCGCCAACGGTCTGACCACCACCGTCATCCACCCCGGCCAGGTGCTCCGTCTCTCTGCCGCCGCTCCCTCCGCCGCACCGGCGGCACCGGCCGCACCGGCCGCACCGGCCGCACCGGCGGCGCCGGCGGGCACCATCACGGTCGTGCGCGGGGACACGCTCTCGGGGCTGGCCGCACGTCACGGGACCCCGGTCGCCGCCCTGATGGCGGCCAACCAGCTGACCTCGACGACCATCTACGCTGGTCAGACGCTCATCCTCCCGGGGGCCGGCGCAGCGCCGGCACCCGCGCCCAGCGCTCCGACCCCGCAGCTCGTCCCCAGCACCTTCCTCCACTACACCTACCCGCAGGCCACCGTGGACGCGGCGAACCTCAACAAGGCGACACTGCTCGCGATGTCCGTCCCCTCCCGCGAGCAGATGCGCCAGATCGTGCGTGACACCGCTGTGTCGATGGGCGTCGACCCGGCGCTGGCCCTCGCCATCGCCATGAGGGAGTCGGGGTTCGACCAGCGGGCGGTGTCCCCGGCGAACGCCATCGGCACGATGCAGGTGATCCCCTCCTCGGGTACCTGGGCCTCCACGCTCGTGGGACGCCAGCTCAACCTGCTGGATCCGTACGACAACGTGACCGCGGGAGTCGCGATCCTCCGGCAACTGGTTCGCACCTCGTCATCCCTCGACATCGCGATCGCCTCGTACTACCAGGGGGCGGGCTCGGTCGCCCGCAACGGGATGTACGCGGACACCCGCGCCTACGTCGCCGGGGTGAAGTCGCTGATGGCCCAGTTCAGCGGGTGACCGCACGACACTCGGGACGTGGGACCGGCGCCCGGTCGTCGGCTGCGTAGGATCACCCTGTGAGCACTCTCGTCTCCGACCCCCTGCTCGGCCGGCTCATCGACGGCCGGTACGAGGTGCTCGCACGCGTGGCCCGCGGTGGCATGGCCACGGTGTACCGTGCCCTGGACCGGCGCCTCGACCGCGAGGTGGCCGTGAAGGTGATGCATCCCCACCTGGCAGAGTCGGAGGACTTCGTCACCCGGTTCCGTCGGGAGGCGCGGGCCGCCGCCCGCCTGGCCCACCCGCACGTGGTGGCCGTGTACGACCAGGGACTCTGGCAGGACTCGTTCTACCTCACGATGGAATTCGTCGACGGCGAGGACCTGCGGGCCGTCCTCCGGCGCGACGGGCCGCTCCCCCTCGGACGGGCGCTCGCCACCACCCAGGCCATCCTCGATGCCCTCGCCGTCGCCCATCGTCGGGGTCTCGTACACCGTGACGTCAAGCCCGAGAACGTGATGGTGGCGCGCGACGGCGCCATCAAGGTCGCCGATTTCGGCCTGGCCCGTGCCATCAGCGAGGCGACCGCGGCGTCCACCGGCACCGTCCTCGGCACCGTCGCCTACCTCGCACCGGAACTCGTCACCCACGGACAGGCGTCGCCCGCCGCCGACGTCTACGCGACCGGAATCCTCCTGTACGAACTGCTGACCGGTCACCAGCCCTTCACGAGCGACATCCCGATCAACGTCGCCTTCCAGCACATCAACTCCACGGTTCCGCCGCCGTCGCAGGACCTGCCGTGGCTCCCGAGGGAGGTGGACGAGCTCATCGCCGCCATGACCGCCCGTGACCCCGCGGAGCGGCTCGCGGACGGCGACGCCGCGCTGGCGGCTCTGCGTCGGGTCATCGCGGACGTGCCGGAGGACCTGCTCGAGCGACGGGGTGACCGGGAGGCCGACTCCACCACGGACGACACGGCCACCCTGGACGCGCGCGTGTCCAGCGGGACGGTTGCCCTTCCCGTTGGCGGCATCGTGACCGAGACCCCGCCTCCACGGCGACGCTCGCGCGCGCCACTGCGGGTCCTCATCGTTCTGGTCCTCGCCGCCGCCCTGGGCGCCGGCTGGTGGTTCCTCCTGGGGCCGGGGTCACGGGTGTCGATCCCGCCCGTGGTCGGTCTCCCGGAGGACAGGGCCACAGAGGTGCTGGTGGCAGCGGGATTCGAGGTCGCGGTCGAGCGCGCCCACGACGACATCGTGCCGGAGGGCGAGGTGATCTCGACCGATCCCGTCGCGGGGGTCGCCGCACCACGGGGCGGAAGCGTTGCGATCGTGGTGTCCGAGGGCATCCTCATGCTCGAGGTGCCGGAACTCGCGGGGCTGACGGTCGAGGCCGCCCGCTCCGCGATCGCGGCGGCAGGCTTCGCCGACCCAGTCATCACCGAGCAGTACCACCAGGAGATTCCGGCGGGAGTCGTCATCTCCTCCCCCGCGTCCCCGGGGGACATGATTCCCCACAGCACGGTCCTGGAGCTGGTGGTGTCGCTCGGCCGTGAACCCGTGGAAGCGCCCGACGTCTCCGGGCAGCCCCTGGAGGAGGCCCGGAACGCTCTCGAGGCCGCGGGCCTGGTGGTGGCCACAACGGAGGAGTACTCGGACTCGGTGCCCGAGGGCTCGATCGTGGCCCAGAATCCGCCGCCCGGCCAGCTCCTCCGGGGAGACACGGTCACCCTCACGGTGTCGCTCGGGCGCCCCTTCGCCACCGTGCCATCGGTCTTCGGGATGAGCCGCACCAACGCGATCGCCACGCTCGAGGCCGCCGGATTCGTGGTCAAGGTGGAGAGCCTGTGGGGTGGTTCGCTCGGGGTCGTCCGGTTCCAGGATCCCGCGGGCGGTCAGCAGGCCCGCCTCGGTTCCACCGTGACCATCACCGTGGTCTGAACGACCGGGGGGTGCCGCAATGGCGGCACCCCCAGCTCCCCGTGGTGCGCGGGCTCCCCGTGCTCATCGGGCTCACAGAGCGCCGCGGGCTCGCAGAGCTCCGCGGGCTCTCAGTGCTCCGCGGGCTGCGAGGCCGGGACGAACGGTTGCCCGATCGCGTCCAGCATCTGCTGGAACCAGGCCTGTGACACGTCGAACGCCTTGCCACCCTTGATCCGCGGGAACGGGATCACCGTGAGGACGTCGTCGTTCTCCTCGTCGTGCCCCACCACCCCGGGTTCCCCGCGCAGCGCAGCGTCCACGGCAGCCTCGGTCATCGTCCTGATCAGTTCGAGGTCGGCCGCGTTGGCGCGGGATGCCCGGGAGAAGTACCCGGACTTCTGCACCAGGACCTTCTCGGCGCCGATCCGGTCGGCGAACTGCCGTGCGAACCAGGCCCCCGGGTTGATGCTGTCGAGCTTGACGTGGCCGAAGGGGTCACGCTGGACCTCCTCCCCGGCCGCCTCCATCTCGGCGATGATCTCCGGAACGCCCGCTCCCTCCGAGAGGAAGATGGTGACATTCCCGAGCTCGTCCATGATGCCGCGCAGGCGGCGGGCCTCCGACTCCAGGTTCGCCCCCATCTCGGGCACGTAGACGGCGTGCACGTCCCAGCGCTCGCGCCTGAGCCCGATGGACGGGACCCAGTCCTGGGTGTCGAGCCATGCGCGGTACTTCCGCGTGGCTGCTGCCGTCAGCCAGCCACAGTTGCGTCCCATGACCTCGTGGACGATCAGCATGCGCGGGTTGGCGCGGTGCTCCCCCACCACGTTCTGGGCGAACTCCGCGGCCTCCTCGGCGGCGGTGTCGGCGCCGAGGGACTGGCGAATCGGAACGATGTCGTTGTCGATGGTCTTCGGCAGGCCGACCACGGTGAGCTTGTAGTCGTGGGCCTCGAGGTACGCGGCGAGATCCGCGGCCGTGGTGTTGGTGTCGTCGCCCCCGATGGTGTGCAGCACGTCGACGCCGTCGCTCCGCAGCCGCTCGGCGGCCACCTCGAGCGGGTTGTCGCCCTCCCTGACCAGCCCACGGGACACCAGGTTCCGGACATTCGTGAGCTTGACGCGCGAGTTGCCGATGGGGCTGCCCCCGAAGCGATGG
>JALHDK010000589.1:0-688 GCA_022838965.1 Actinomycetales bacterium
CCCGGGCCTCCTCGTGTTCCTCCTCCGACGCCGGAAAGTGGATGGACCGCAGGGCGAGGTCATGGGAGAGGAGCCCGCGCTTGCGCCGCACCGGCTCGGGCACGGGGTCGAAGTCCCCGTGGGCGTACCCCTCCACGGCGGCGGAGACGATGCGCCGCGCTGTCGGTTGCACCAAGCCCTCGGTGAGGGGGTACACGGGGACAATGCGGCCGACCTGGAGTGGGTCGGGCTCCGATCCGATGATCTCGTATTCATCGACGTTCATCCGCACATCGCGCCCGAAACGCTCGACCTTGCCCGAAGCGTAGATGCGCACGCCGCGCTGGAGCTTGTCGGCCAGCCACGGCTGGTTGAACCAGGTGAGAACGAGGCTGCCGGTCGAGTCATACGCCGGCGCGGTGACGATCGTCACTCGCCTCGCCTTGCGAGCAGAGGGCGGCGCGCCGACGATGACGAGGATGCCATCGACGCCCTCGTTGGCCAGGCTGGCGACGGGCGTCGGGTTCCTTCGGTCCTGGTGCTTCCGGGGGAAGAGGGTCAGGAGGTCGTAGACCGTGTTCACCTCGAGCTTGGCGAAGGCCTGGGCTATCCGGCCTCGAACGCCGGGAAGAGCTTGGAGGGGCGCGTCGAGAGCGGCGCGGAGATCGGCCCGGGCTCGGGAGGCAAGCCCCTCGTCGCGTAGTCGGGC
>JALHDK010000589.1:693-1345 GCA_022838965.1 Actinomycetales bacterium
CCCGAAGAGCCTCCGGAGGGCAGCCTCGATGGCGTCGAGCATGCCCGCGCGCTCGGTCGGGCTCGCCGGCGAGTAGGCGGCGCAGGCCGCTTCGAGGGCGAGGAGGTCGGGCTCGGCCGCGGGGTCGGGAGCCGTCTCGCGGGCCTGCTGTAGCCAGCGCTCGGCATAGCGTGAGAGTCCGCCCTGAGCGATGGCGTCGCGAAAGCCGTCGCGACGCTCCCACGCCAGGGGCTTGCTCAGGGACTCGAGCGCCTGGAGGTAGCGCTCGTGCCGCTTGGGCGCGGACCGGTCAGCCATGGGTGGGGATCCCCAGGCCATCGGCGTACGCAACGAAGCCGGTGACGGAGGCCAGGGCGTTCACGTAGGCGCTCGCGAGCCATAGGGTGAGCAGCGCCAGCCCCGCCGTGACGTGGCCCGCGGTCGAGGTGTAGGGCGAGCCAGACGCGAGTCCGCCAATGGCGGCCGGGATGTGGAAGGCGAGGGCCACCGCGACCAGACCCGCGGTCGCGAGGGCCCACGCCCCCGCGATCCCGAGGAAGGTGGGCCAGTGCCGCCTCACCATGGCTTGGGAGTGGCCGAGGGGCCGAAGCCACGCCGCTCCACCGAGGGCTGCCGCCATGGGCCACGCGGAGGTCAGCCAGATGAAGGCGAC
>JALHDK010000181.1 GCA_022838965.1 Actinomycetales bacterium
GGCCAGGCAGAGCACGGTCACCAGCCATCGGATCACCGGGTTGTGAATCCGCTGGGCCATGAGCGCGAAGCTGAAGTAGACAGCGGCGGCGGCACCCACGTGACCGCTGGGGAAGCTGGATGTGGGCGGCGAGTGGTCGAGCTGGTCCACCTCGGGACGCTCCCGCCCCACGATGGCCGCGGACGCCATGAAGATCACGGCCTGAAGAGCCACAGCGATGCCGGGAACGATGGCGAACCACCACTCCCCGGTGCGCCACCACACGAGACCGATGACGATCACGCACAGGCCGATGACGAACTCGGTGTTCCCCACGAGCGAGATGAGGGCGGTGAGCGAATCGACTGCGGGTGAACGTCCGGCGGCCAGGGTCTCGTTGATGCCCGCCTCGGCGGGGAGTCCCCCGAGTGGACCGGTGATGAGGAAGCCCACTCCCACGAGGGCGAGGAAGAGGACGAGCCCGGGGAGGACGGCGCGCCGGACGGCGTCGCGCCAGGCCTCGCCAGGGGAGGGGGCCCGGGTGTCCGACTCGTAGCGGTGCAGAAGCGTCATGCGGTTCTCCTTGACGGTGGTGGGACACCCTCCGGGACCGCGGGGGGTCGTCCGGCCCATGCGATCCAGGAGGCTCCCGTCATCGCGGCTCCGAGAGCGATGCCGGCGACGACGTCGGAGGGGTAGTGCGCGCCCAGGAACACCCGGTCCAGGGCGGTGACGACGACGGCGAGGGCGACCGTCGTCGTGAGGAGCACCCGGCCCCGGGTCTGGAGGAGCGGCCAGACCAGGAGCACGAGGATGATGCCGGCTGCGGTGGTGTTGGTGGCATGCCCGGACGGGAAGCTGAATCCGGGCGGGTCACCCAGCGCATCCTCGACCACGGGCCGGGCCCGCTGGACCATGAACTTGACCGCCAGGCCGAGACCCCAGGCCACCATCAGCGTCCCGAAAGCCCATGCAGCCCGCGCGGCCAGGCCGTGGCGCCGCCAGACCCCCAGGGCCACGAGGCTGACGGCGAGGTTGACCCATCGTGCCTGGAACAGCTCCTGCCAGATCACCAGGAACCGGTGGAGGGCCGGCCGGGCTCGCGTGATGTCGGTTGCCGCCGCCACCGCCGCCTCGTCGAACCGCACCACCGTGCCCGACTCCGCGCGCACCAGGTACGCAAGAACGACGACGGGCACCGCCAGCGCGATCCCGAACGTGGCCGCCTTGAGCAGGCGGCGGGCTCGGGAGCGGGGTGCGGTCACCCCTTCAGGCTAGGCCGACAGCCGCGGAGGTGCGCGCCGGGGGGGCAGCCCCACCACGGACCAAAGGCCTTCACCCTGTCAGTGATCCGACATATGGTGGTGGCATCCGGACACCACCTCTGAGCGGAGGAAATCATGACCGATGTGGTTCTCGAGCCAGACGCCCTGCCCGCGCCGCAGACCTGGCTCGAAGAGGTCTGCGACGCGCTGCGCATGAAGCGCAAGGTCCTCAACGCCGTCACCCCGTCGATCATCGACCTCGTCCACCACGTCGCCGAGAGTCCCGGCGACCAGGATGACGCTCCCCTGACCGCGTTCCTCATCGGGTTCGCGGCCGCCAAGGACGGTGACTTCTCCGCGGAGGCCGTGCAGAGCCGCGTGAACATCGTGGCTCGCGTTCTGGAGAACCACAGGTAGACCCCGCACCCGGGGGTGGGGCGCCACGATGACCGCGACGGCAGGCGTGCGCGTGGATGTCTGGCTCTGGGCGGTGCGGCTGACGAAGTCGCGGTCGGTGGCGGCCGCGGCGTGCAAGGCCGGGCATGTGCGCGTCAACGGCGAGCGCGCGAAGCCGGCGACCCTGCTCGCCGTCGGCGACGAGGTGGTGCTGCGCGGCGGTCCGCGCGAACGCATCGTCGAGGTGCGCGAGCTCCTGGTACGCCGCGTGGGCGCGCCCCTCGCCGCCGCCGCCATCCTTGACCGCAGCCCGCCCCCTCCGCCCCCGGGCGTGTTCGATGTCCCCCGGCGCGAGCGCGGCGCGGGGCGTCCCACGAAGCGCGAGCGCCGGGACATCACCCGCCTCCGCGGGTACTGATCCCGAATCGAGACCGGATCAGGGTTCCGTCCACCCACTCAGTCGCGGCACCATGGTGACGTGTCGAAGGTGCGCACCGCGGCCCTCCTGGCGGGCGGGATCCTCTCCGCGACCGCGCTGCTGTCGTGCACAGGAGTGACCGCACCGCAGATGACGGCTAGCACGACGGCGGCGCCCACGCCGTCAGCCGCCTCGCCGTCGCCGGAGTTCGCCCCCACGACGTCGCCGGAGTCCGCCCCCTCGCCATCGTTTTCGGAGACCGCGCCGTCGACGACCCCCGCCCGGGCAGAGCCGAGCCCGAGCGCCGCGCCGTCGTCCCCGGCGCCGCCCCCGGCGTCCCCGGCGCCGCCGCCCGCGCCGCCCAGCCCGCAGCCGACCGCCGTCCCCTCCGTCGCACCCACGGCACCGCCGTCCGCTTCCGCACCTGCCGCGAACTGGCTGGGGGTGGACTGGGAGGTCCTGCCGACGTCGCGGGCGATCGTTGCGCTGACCTTCGACGGCGGCGCCTCCGATGCCGCGGTCACCGCCATCCTGGGAACCCTGGACAGGTACGCGGTTCCGGCCACCTTCTTCGTGACCGGCCAGTTCGCCCGCACCTATCCCGAGGCGGTGACCGCGATGGCGGCAGCCGGGCACCCGGTGGGGAACCACTCGGACACCCACCCCTACTTCTCCACCACGACCAACGAGGCGATCCGGCGGGAACTCGCCGCGGCGGAGGCCGCCATCGCCCCACTGACGGGGCAGACGACGAGGCCGCTGTTCCGCTTCCCCTACGGCGACCGCACCGCGGCGGACATCGACGTCGTGAACGCCGCCGGATACATTCCCTTCCGCTGGACCGTCGACACCCTGGGGTGGAAGGGCACCTCGGGCGGCATCACGGCCGAGACCGTGTGCCAGCGCGTGCTCTCCACGGCGCGAGCCGGACAGATCGTGCTCATGCACGTGGGCGCGAATCCCACGGACGGTTCCACCCTCGACGCCGACGCCCTTCCCTGCATCATCGAAGGGCTGCGGGCCCGTGGGTACGGCTTCGTGACGCTGCGCGCCTTCGTGGGCTGACAGGGCAGCGGCCCCGCCCCGGACGGGGCGGGGCCGCTGGTTGACCTCAGTCGACCTTGTCCTTGAACTCCTCGGCGGCTTCCTCGGCGGTCTCCTCCGCCTTCTCGGCCGCCTCGAGGGCGACATCCTCGACATCCTCCGCGGCAGCCTCGGCAGCGACCGCCACCTCGCCCACCTTGCGCCCGGCCTCCTCCACGACGTCCCCGGCCCTGGTTGCCTTGCGGCGGGTGACCTTCTCGATCTTCTCCGAGGTGTCCTCGAGGGTGTGCTTCACCTTGTCGGCGGCTTCCTTGGCGGCCTTTTCGGCCTTCTCGGCGGCCTCCTTGGCGGCCTTCTCGGCCTTCTCGGCCACTTCCCTGGCCTTCTGCTCGGCCTTCTCGGCGGCCTCCTTGGCGGCGTCGGTGGCCTTGTGTGCCGCCCCGGCGGCCTTGTCGGCAAGTGACGCGGGTGCTGCCGCTGCGGCGGCGGTGCCCTCGCCCGCCTCGACGTCCTGCCAGTACTCCTCGGCCCACGGATCCTCGACGGGCTGGGTGCGACGCCAGAGCAGGTAGCCAGCGCCGGCCGCGACGGTGCCCACGACGATCCAGCCGGCGACCTTCAGGCCGGTGCGACCCGGGGCCTTGGCGGTGATGGCCTTCTCCGCGGCGGCACCTGCCGCCGCGGCCTTCGCCGTGACCGTTCCCTGCGCACCGGCTGCGACGGCGGCGTCATGCATGGCCTTCTGGATGCGCGGCAGGTACTCCTCCACCACCTTCTCGTACGCCTCGTCGACGACGGGACGCGCCTTCGTGGCGACGGCCTCCACCTTGGGAGCGGTGACCTTGACGGACTCCTTCCATACCTTGTCGGCGGCCTTGGCCGCCTTGTCGCGGGCAACGGTCACCTTCGGGCCGACCCAGGCGGCGGCCTCCTCGACCACGGGTTCAACCCGGTGCTTCGCTTCCTCCAGTTTGGGCTCGGCCCAGCCCATGGTCTGCTTGAGCACCGGCTCCGCGAGCTGCTTCGCCTCCTCGAGCCG
>JALHDK010000182.1 GCA_022838965.1 Actinomycetales bacterium
CGCCTCCCTCGCCAAGCACCCGTCCGACGTCGCGAGCATGTTCGACGCCGTCGCGCGCCGCTACGACCTGACCAACGACGTCCTCTCCCTGTGGCAGGACCGCGCGTGGCGGCGGGTCACCCGCGACGCGGTCGGCGCGCGTCCCGGCCAGCGGGTCCTCGACCTCGCCGCCGGCACCGGGACATCCACCGAGGAATGGGCGGACCTGGGGATCGACGTCGTGCCCTGCGACTTCTCGACCGGCATGGTCGCGGTGGGCAAGGAACGCCGGCCGGACCTCCCCTTCGTCGCCGGCGACGCCACGGCGCTGCCCTTCGCCGACGAGAGCTTCGACGCGGTGACGATCTCCTTCGGGTTGCGCAACGTTGTCGACGTCGACCGGGCGCTCCGGGAGATGCTGCGCGTGGCGCGGCCCGGAGGCCGGATCGTCGTGTGCGAGTTCTCGACCCCCTCCTTCCGGCCGCTCCGCGAGGTGTACACGCTCTACCTGCGCGAGGTGCTGCCGCGGCTCGCGCGGCTGGTGTCCTCCAACCACGCCGCCTACCGGTACCTCGTCGAGTCCATCGACCAGTGGCCGGACCAGCGTGCGCTCGGGCAGCTGCTGCTGCGGGCGGGCTGGACCCGGGTCGCCTACCACAACCTCAGCGGCGGGATCGTCGCCATTCACCGCGGGTTCCGGCCCCTGCGCCCCTCACCCGCTCCCGTCCCCGGCGTGCACTAGAGTGGTGGGACGGCCGCGCCGCGCCCACCAGCACGGACGCGGCCGGAGGGACGGACGAGGAGCGGCGGCGTGGCGGAGAGCACGGAGGATGACGCGGACGTCATCGTCGTGGGAGCCGGCCCGGGAGGGTCCTCCGCCGCACACCACCTCGCCCGGCTCGGGCGGTCGGTGATCCTGCTGGAGAAGGCGCGTTTCCCGCGCGACAAGGTGTGCGGGGACGGCCTCACGCCCGGCGCGGTGCGCGAACTCATCCGGATGGGCGTGCGCATGGATCCCGCGGACGGCTGGATGCGGAACAAGGGCCTGCGGGTCATCGGGGGAGGTCACGAGATCCTCCTGCCATGGCCCGAGCTGCCCTCCTACCCGAACTACGGGATGGCGAAGGCGCGGCTGAGCCTGGACGAGACGCTCGCCCGGCACGCCCAGCGGTCGGGCGCGGACCTCCGGGAGGGAACCGCCGCGACCGGGCCGGTGATTGACGAGCGTTCCGGCCGCATCGTGGGGGTGCGGGTGCGGACCACCCACCCGGACGGCAGCCGGGAGCCGGAGACGACGCTGCGCGCACCCGTCGTCGTCGACGCCGGTGGCGTGGCCGCGCGCCTGGCCACCGCCATGGGGGTGGCCCGCATGGACAACCGGCCGATGGGCGTGGCGGTGCGGACCTACTTCCGCTCGCCGCGGCACGACGACGAGTGGATGGAGTCCCAGCTCGAGCTCTGGGACGGGCCACCGGGGCGGTCCGCCCTCCTGCCCGGATACGGCTGGATCTTCGCCCTCGGGGACGGCACGGTCAACGTGGGGCTCGGCTCGGTGAGTTCCACCGCGCGCGCCACCCGGCTCGACTACCGGGAGCTGTTCCGCCGGTGGATGCGCAACGCACCCGAGATCTGGGGTTTCACCCCGGAGAACCAGGTGGGGGAGTTGCGCTCGGCCGCCCTGCCCATGGGTTTCAACCGGCAGCCCCTCGCCACGCGCGGCCTGCTGCTGGTGGGGGACTCCGGCGGCATGGTCTCGCCCTTCAACGGGGAGGGCATCGAGTATGCGCTCATGTCCGGGCGGATCGCGGCCGAGGTCGTGGCCCAGGCGCTGGAGCGGACTTCCGGGGACGGGCAGGAGAAGGCGCTGGGGGCCTACCCGGCGGCCATGAAGGCCGAACTGGGGGGCTACTACACGCTCGGGAGGGGATTCGTGGCGCTCATTGAGCGCCCCGCGATCATGCGCGCCTGTACACGTTACGGGCTACCGCACCCAAACCTGATGCGATTTGTACATAGACTGCTGTCGGGTGGCTATGAACGCCACGGCGGTGAGACGGTGGACCGTGTCATTGCCGCCCTGACGAGGATCGTCCCGGAGTCATGACGGTGAACGAGGAGGTTCCATGGACAATCCGTTTGTGCCGATCCTGGTGATGGCGGCGGTCGCGGCGGCCCTCACTTTCGGCGGCATCGGCGCGAGCGCCATCATCGGACCGAAACGCTACAACCGCGTCAAGGTGGAGAACTACGAGTGCGGCGTGGACCCCACCCCGCGGGCCGGCCGTTCCGCCCGCTTCCAGGTGCGGTACTACCTGGTGGCGATGACGTTCATCATCTTCGACATCGAGGTCGTGTTCATGTACCCCTGGGCGGTCGCCTTCTCCGAGCTGGAGATGTTCGGCCTGATCGCCATGCTGAGCTTCATCTTCCTGATCACGGTGCCGTTCGTCTACGAGTGGCGCCGCGGCGGGCTTGACTGGGACTGAGGAGGCGAGCGATGGGTATCGAGGAGAAGCTGCCGGCCGGCTTCGCGCTCACGACCGTCGAGAACATCGTCGGACTGGCACGGCGCACCTCGCTGTGGCCCGTGACCATGGGCCTGGCCTGCTGTGCCATCGAGATGATGGCCACCGGCACGCCCCGGTTCGACATCTCCCGGTTCGGCATGGAGGTCTTCCGCGCGTCGCCGCGCCACGCCGACCTCATGATCGTCTCCGGACGGGTCAGCCACCGCATGGCCCCCATCGTCCGGCGCACCTGGGACTCGATGATGGAGCCCAAGTGGGTCATCTCCATGGGGGTGTGCGCCTCCTCGGGCGGCATGTTCAACAACTACGCCATCGTCCAGGGCTGCGACCACATCGTGCCGGTGGACATCTACCTCCCGGGCTGCCCGCCGCGCCCCGAGATGCTGCTCAACGCGATCCTCATGCTGCACGAACAGATCCGGCACAGCCCCCTCGGGGTGAACCGCGAGGAGGCGGCCCGCAAGGCGGAGGAGGCGGCGCTGGCCGCCACGCCCACCCACCGGATGAAGGGGCTGCTGGCATGACCGAGACTCCCAGGCAGCAGGAGGTCGCCAGCACGCCGCCGGTCCCCGAGTCCGCGCGCCGGCTGGACGTCATCGCACACCGTTCCGGGATGTTCGGACGGGTGGGGTACGGGGACACCACGGGCTTCGGCGGACTCCAGCGGGCCGTCGTCATGCCCGGCACCACGGTGCCACCGTTCGGGTCCTGGTTCGACGAGGTGTACGAGATCCTGCGCGAGGTGCTGGCGGAGAAGGGGCTCAATCCCGACCAGGTGATCGAGAAGGCGGTTGTGGACCGGGGCGAGTTCACGCTCCACATCGCCCGGGAGCACCTCGTGGCCGTGTGCCAGGACCTGCGCGACGATCAGGATCTCCGCTTCGAGCTGTGCCTCGGCGTCTCCGGGGTGCACTATCCCGGCCACGAGGGCCGCGAACTCCACGCCGTGTACCACCTGATGTCCCTCACCCACGGGGGACGCCTGCTGCGGCTCGAGGTGTCCGTCCCCGACGCCGACCCGCACATTCCGAGCGTGGTGGGGATCTATCCCGGCAACGACTGGCAGGAACGGGAGACCTGGGACCTGTTCGGCATCATCTTCGACGGACACCCGGCGCTCACCCGGACCGCGATGCCCGATGACTGGATCGGTCACCCGCAACGCAAGGACTACCCCCTGGGTGGCATTCCCGTCGAGTACAAGGGCGCCACCGTCCCGCCCGCCGACACGCGGAGGAACTTCGACTGATGAGCACCTACCACGCCACCCGTCCGGCCCTCGACCTGGACGTTCCGGGCCTGCGGGAGTACACGGCCTCCGGCGGTGACTGGGCGGACATCGCCAGCGAGGCGGAACGCATCAGCGAGGAGCGCATCGTCGTCAACATGGGGCCCGTGCACCCCTCGACCCACGGGGTCCTCCGCCTGATCCTGGACATCGAGGGTGAGACGGTGAAGGAACTGCGGGTCTCGACGGGATACCTCCACACGGGCATCGAGAAGAACATGGAGTACCGCACCTGGACGCAGGGCGTGACCTTCTGCACCCGG
>JALHDK010000183.1 GCA_022838965.1 Actinomycetales bacterium
GGTTCTCCCGTCGCGTCCCCCAGGCGCGCAGGGCATCCGCGGTGGCGAGCGCCTCCAGCTGTTCCCGGGTGAGGTGGACTCGGGTGGCGAGGTCGGCGACCGACCGGAACGGCGCACGGTCACGTTCGGTGACGATCTCGGCAGCCTTCGCCTCGCCGATGGAGCGGATCTGGGCGAGCCCCAGCCGAACGGCCAGGTCGGGGTGGGGGTGGACGAGAGGCACGCCGTCGGGAGAACGGGGGACGCCGGCGGGAACGCTGACGGTGCCCTCCGCCCGCCCGACGGCGTCGCCCGCCACCCGTTCGACGCACGGCTGCGCCCCCGAGACCGTCACGTCAGCGGGCAGCACGCGCACCCCGTGACGGCGGGCATCGGCAACAAGCGTCTGGGGGGAGTAGAAGCCCATCGGTTGAGAGGCGAGCAGGGCGGCGTAGAAGGCTTCGGGGTGGTGCACCTTGAGCCAGGCGGAGGCGTACACGAGGTAGGCGAACGAGAAGGAGTGGGACTCCGGGAAGCCGAAATCCGCGAACGCCTGAAGCTTCGCATAGATCTGCTCCCCGGTGGCGGGAGGGATCCCGTTCGCGGCCATCCCCTCCATCAGCCGTCCGCGCAAGGCCTCCATCCGTTCCAGCGACCGCTTGGCACCCATCGCCTTGCGCAGCCGGTCCGCCTCGGCGGGGGTGAAGCCGGCGACATCGATGGCGATCTGCATGAGCTGTTCCTGGAACAGCGGGACCCCCAGGGTCTTCTCCAGGGCGGGCTGCAGCAGCGGGTGGAGGTAGGTGACGGGCTCACGTCCGAGACGCCGCCGGATGTACGGGTTCACCGACCCGCCCTGGATGGGCCCGGGCCGGATCAGGGCCACCTCGACCACGATGTCGTAGAAGCAGCGGGGCCGCAGCCGCGGCAGGGTGGCCATCTGGGCGCGCGACTCCACCTGGAACACCCCCACGGTGTCCGCGGCGCACAGCAGGTCATAGACCGCCGGATCCTCCTGGGGCAGGTCGTGCAGCCCGATGGGGCGGCCCTCGTGCCGTACCCCCTGCGCGGCGAGTTCGGTGAAGGCGAGCCGCAGGGCGGTGAGCATGCCGAGGCCGAGGAGGTCGAACTTGACCAGGCCGGCGTCCGCGCAGTCGTCCTTGTCCCACTGCAGCACGGTCCGCCCCGGCATGGTGGCCCATTCCACCGGACAGACGTCGATGACGGGGCGATCGCACAGCACCATGCCGCCGGAGTGGATGCCGAGGTGGCGGGGCAGCCGGAGCATGCGCTGGGCGAGATCGACGACGGGAGTGGGGATCCCGACGTCGTCCGGCACCCGCCCCCACCGCTCGATCTGCCTGGACCAGGCGTCGGCTTGCCCGATGTCATACCCGAGCGCCCGGGCCACGTCCCGCACCGCGGACCGCGGGCGGTAGGAGATCACGTTGGCCACCTGGGCGGCGTGGCGGCGACCGTAGCGCTCATAGACGAACTGGATGACCTCCTCGCGGCGGCTGGACTCGATGTCCAGATCGATGTCCGGCGGGCCGGAGCGCCCCGGGGAGAGGAACCGTTCGAACAGCATCCGGTGGCGCACCGCGTCCACCGCGGTGATCCCGAGCGCGTAGCACACCGCCGAGTTGGCCGCCGAGCCGCGCCCCTGGCAGAGGATCCCCCGGTCACGGCAGAACTCCACGATCTCGTGCACGATCAGGAAGTAGCCGGGGAATCCCAGCTCGGTGATGATCGCGAGTTCCTTGTCGATGGTGGCCCATGCGCCGGGCATGCGTTCCGCGTGGCGGGGTCCGTAACGCTCCGTCGCACCCCGGTGGGTCAGTTCCCGCAACCACGTGGCCTCGGTGTGGCCCGGAGGTACCGGATGCGGGGGCAGGCTGGGAGCGATGAGCGTGAGGTCGAACGCACATTCCTCCGCGAGGTCGGCCGCGATGGTCACCGCCGACGGATGGCGGTGATGCAGGCGCGCCATTTCGGCAGCTGAGCGCAGGTGGGCCGCGAATGCCGGCAACCAGCCGTCGAGTTCCTCGATGCTGCGCCGGGCGCGGGTGGCGGCCATCACGTCAGCGAGCGGCTGGTCCGCCGGGCGGGCGCAGTGGACTCCCCCGGTGGCCACCAGCGGGAGGCGGGCTCCTGCAGCCAGCTCGGCGAGGGCATCGTGGAGGTCGTCGTCGGACGCCTGCCGATGGTGGGTGATCTCCACGGCCACGTTCTCACGACCGAACAGTGCGACCAGTCGGTCCAGTTCGGCGCGAGCGGCATTCCTGCCCCCGTGTTCCAACGCGCGCCGCACCGTTCCCTTGCGGCAACCCGTCAGGACCAGCCACCTGCCCTCACCCACCGCGGCAAGACTCTCGACCGTGTGATGGACGGTGTCCTTCCTGCCACTGCGCAGATGAGCCTCCGCGATGGCCCGTGACAGCCTGCGGTATCCCTCCGGCCCCCGGGCCAGCACGACGAGGTGTGGTCCGGGCGGGTCATGAGCTGCCGCCTCACCGGCCGCTCGGCCTCCCGCGCGTGGCGCACCCCCGAGGGTGAGTTCCGCGCCGATCACGCTGCGCATGCCGGCGTCGCGGGCCGCCTCGGCAAGGCGCACCACCCCGTACAGCCCGTTGTGATCCGTGATGGCGAGTGCACTGAGCTCCAGCCGGACCGCCTCGGCCACGAGGTCCTCCGGCTGGTTCACCCCGTCGAGGAAGGAGAACGCCGAGTGGGCGTGCAGTTCGGCGTACCGGGTGCCGTCCGGTGGCGCCGGCGGTCTAGTCATACAACCCCTCCAACAGCCAGCCGTCACACGTGGCGACCAGCAGCATCGCCGGTCCGCTGGCCACGGTCACCTGCACCCACGCGCCGCGTCGTGGGGTTCCCCACCAGCTCTCGCTGATCGGCCACGGGCCCGCCCAGGCGACGACATCGAGAGCTGCTCCCAGGACCACGCGGTGAGGTGGGGCGCTGATCTGCCCCCGCTCGTCAACCGACACCGTCGTCCCTGTCTCGTCGATCAGGCCCACCTCCCGGGGTCTGTCGAAGAGGGTGCTGGGGGATGGGGAGGGAAGGCGGCCCGGCCACGGCGCATCCAGCCTCCGCAGGGGTGCCGGGTCGTCATTCCATGCCACCATCCGCACCCGCGACCGGGGATCGCGCCCGCCCTGCAGCACCGGCAGCACCACCTCGGTGCCGTGCATCCCCTGCAGGCGCAGGATCGTGCGCTCAGCCTGCAACGCGGAATGGGTGGGTCTCCCCCACAGCGGGTCCCGGGTGGCAAGCGCCCCCTGCAGCTCCTCGGCACTGATCTCGAGGAAGTGCAGCGGTGCGCTGGGGGGGATGCCGCTGCGTCCCGACAGCCAGCCGTCCAGCTGCCAGCGCACCCGGTCCGTCACCTCGCGGGCACCCAGGACTGACTCCACGGTCCACAGCCGGGTCAGTTCGGTGCCGTCGGTGGTGCGGGCGGTGACCCGCAGCCGCCCACAGGATCGGCCACCGAGCCGCTCGGCGAGGTCCTCGGCGAGCGTCCGGGCGGCGAAGGCGGCAGCATCCGACCTCTCGAGCGGGGGGTCCAGTTCGCGTGCCACCGTGAGGACACCCCCCGGGCGTGATCCCGGGGAGGGGGGCACGTCATGGCCGCGGGCGAGCTCCTGGCACCGCTGCCCTACCAGCCCGAATCGCGCGCGGACATCGGAATCAGGCAGACCGGCGAGGTCACCGAGAGTGTGCAGCCCCAACTGGGCGACCACCTCGAGGAAGGACTCCACCCCGACGCGTTCCGCCCGTGTGAGGGCGGTGTGCCGCAGGGTGGAAACCGGATGGGGGGCGAGGAAACCGGCGCTCCCGGAGTCCGGCACGATCATCGACGCCCGGGCCGCGAGGATCGCCGTGAGCAGGCCGGAGGCGACTCCCACCCAGGCCTCCGCACCGCTCCGTCGCGCCACCACCCCGATGAGTTCTTCCGCAAGGCGCTCCTCGGACCCGAGGCGCCGCGCCGGGCCGGGGGCGTCCGCCAGGACGAGACCGGGGCGCAGGATGGCGGGGCGGGCGAGCACGTCCTCGATGGCCTGCACC
>JALHDK010000590.1:0-664 GCA_022838965.1 Actinomycetales bacterium
CCGAGAACTCGGTGGTCCTCTACACGGCGGACTATGGGGAGAAAGCCCGCGTGGCGGATGGGCCGTGGGTTGTCGTCGAGGCGGCGGGGCTGCCGTTGGGCCTGGGCGGAGCCCTCACGGGACGGGTGACTCAGGTGGCCGGCGAGCCGCCGGAGCTTAGCGCGGCGACGGTGGTGCTCGGGGGTGTGGGGGCCGGCGCGCAGTTCCTGGGGAGCATCGCCGAGGGCGCCGAGGTCAGGATCGAGTACGACACGCAACTGCCGGCGTGGACGGTGGGGGCGGTGTCCGGCGGGCCGGTGCTGGTGCGTGGCGGGGCCCAGGCGCAGGGGGGCGATGTCCGGCATCCGCGTACGGCGGTGGGGTACAACGACCGCGAGGTGATCCTCTTCACCGTGGACGGGCGGCGGCCCGGGTGGAGCGTAGGGATGACCTTCGATGAGATGGCGGCCACGCTCCTGAGTCTGGGCTGCACCGAGGCCGTGAACCTGGATGGCGGCGGCTCGACGACGATGTGGGTCCGGGGCGAAGTGAAGAACCGGCCCTCGGACGGCAACCTTCGGAATGTGGCAAACTGCCTCGTCGCGATGTTGAGCGGCCCCCTCGGGCCGCCCGCGGAGATCATCCTGGAGCCGGAGGGCATCTGGGGCCTGCCGGGCGCGGTCGT
>JALHDK010000590.1:675-1263 GCA_022838965.1 Actinomycetales bacterium
CGGGACGCGGCGATGAACCCGCTCGGGCCCGACGCCGCGCCCGTCGGAGTTCGGCTCAACGGCGCGACCCACCGGGCGACCAGCCCCTTGGTTCTGGAACTGGGAGCGCCGGGCCGCCATGTGGTCACCCTGGTGTGCGGGGATGTGACACGCGAGCTGCCGGTGAACGTGGCCGATGGGCCCTCCGGCCTGGCCATGGATCCGCCTAGCGCGGTCGCCATGCCGGGCGACACGATCCGCTTCGCGGGCCGGCTCGTGGGCCCGGAGGGCCAGACTCTGGCCCTGCCCCCGGGCTCGGAGTGGCGGTTCTCGTGCCCTGAGTCCCTCGGGACGTGGGAGGAACCGGGGCTCCTGCGGATCGCGGACACGGGCGTGTCGGGGGGCGTTCGGGGGGAGTGCGTGGCGGAGGAGGGCACGGCCGAGGTGGTCGTGGCGCAGGGGCGACTCCTGCACGATGGGGAGACGGTGGAGGGCGTGCACTTCACGGGCTTCCCCGTGGAGGAAGGGCCCACGGGCGAGGTGCGGTCGCGCGAGGGAGCCCTCGTGATGTCCTACGATCTGGGCAAGGCGGAGGCGACACGGGCGGCG
>JALHDK010000184.1 GCA_022838965.1 Actinomycetales bacterium
CGAGGATGCCTCCTTCTGTCCCCGCTCCACCTCGGAGAGGTACCCGAGGGACACCTGCGCCGCCGAGGACACCTCACGGAGCGTCTTGTTCTGGTGCAGGCGCACAGCCCGCAGGACGTCGCCGATCTCCCGGCGGAGGACCGGCGTCTCCTTCCTCGCGGGAGCAGTCACCGCGTAGCGGCCTGCGTAGTTCGGGCGCACCGGTGCCCGCCAGCCGGGTCGCGAAGGCTCCGGACGCGGGGGCCTGGCTGTGGCGGTAGGGCGGTTCATGTCCATCACCCTTGTCAACGAGGGGTTCTCCGGTTTTGTTCCGCGTGCTCGGCGAGCAGCTCGAGCGCCGCCACCGTCGCGGACCATCTCACGGTCTCGCGGTCCCCGGGCACGTGGAGCTCGCGCAGGGCGAAGGAGCCGGTGTGGGCGTCATGGGCGCAGAGCCACACCGTTCCCGCAGGGTGTCCCTCCGCGGGACCGGGCCCCGCCACACCGGTCGTCGCCACCGTGAACCGGGCGGCCAGCACGCGCGAGACGCCTGCCGCCATGGCTTCCGCCACCGCCGCCTGGACGGAGCCGCCGCCACGGAGCACCGCGGCATCAACGCCCAGCAGCCCGACCTTCACGTCGGGATGGTAGGCCACGACCGCCCCGCGCAGAATGGCCGAGACCCCGGGCACCGACCCCAGGGCGGCACACACCAGCCCCGCGGTCAGCGACTCGGCGGTCGCCACCGTCTGGTCTCCCAGTGATGCGACCGCGCGCCTCGCCGCAGCAGCCGCGAGGCTGGCCGCGGTCACGCCGCCCGCCTCCGGAGCCGTCGCGCATCCGCCACGTACTGCAGTCCGGTGACAACCGTCCACGCGAGCGCCAGGTACATGATCACGATCGTGGCCGTCTCGAGGACGGTGCTCGCCGGACTGGGCACCAGTGCGGCCCAGGGAATGAGCATCCCCAGGATGAAGGCCATCTGGAGGGTCGTCTTGACCTTGCCGCCCTTCGAAGCGGCCATGACGGCGCGGCGGATCATGAGGAAGCGCATCACGGTGATGCCCAGTTCCCGGACGATGATCACCACCGTGACCCACCAGGGAACGAGACCATCCACCGACAGGAGAACGAGGGCCGCCACCACGAGGGACTTGTCCGCGATGGGGTCCAGGATCTTGCCGAGGTCGGTGATCAGGCCCCGGGATCGGGCCAGGTGGCCGTCCACCCGGTCGGTCAGCGCTGCCACCACGAAGATCACGGTGGCCCAGACCCGCGCCGCAACGCCATCCATGAGGAACACCCAGATGAACAGCGGGACCATCGCGATCCGCGCCATCGTGATCGCGTTGGCGATGTTCCAGGGAGAAGCGGTCACCGTCCCGTCAGCTGCCACGCGTCCTCTTCTCCGTCCTCCTCATAGGTGTCGACGTACACGGCGTCGTCCTCGGGCGGCTCACCGCGGAGCATCGCGAGCGCAGCGGGGAGGTCCTCGGGCCTGACCAGCACGTCACGGGCCTTCGAGCCCTCCGAGGGCCCCACGATGCCGCGGGACTCGAGGAGGTCCATCAACCGGCCCGCCTTCGCGAAGCCTACCCGAAGCTTGCGCTGCAGCATGGAGGTGGAACCGAAACTCGTGGTGATGATCAGCTCGGCTGCCTGCAGCAGCAGGTCCAGGTCGTCCCCGATGTCCTCCTCCACCTGCTTCCTGGAGGCGGGGGCGATCACGTCCTCGCGGTACGAGGGCCGCATCTGTGCCTTGACGTGGTCGACCACCGCGTGGATCTCCTGCTCGGAGACCCACGCCCCCTGCACCCGCAGCGGTTTCGCCTTTCCGGAGGGATGGAAGAGCGCGTCGCCCTGGCCCACCAGCTTCTCGGCACCCGGCGAATCGAGGATCACGCGCGAGTCGGCAAGGGACGAGGTGGCGAACGCGAGTCGGGACGGGACGTTCGCCTTGATGAGACCGGTGACGACGTCGACCGACGGCCGCTGCGTCGCGAGCACCAGGTGGATCCCGGCAGCCCGCGCCAGCTGCGTGATGCGCTGGATGGACGACTCCACGTCGCGGGGCGCCACCATCATGAGATCCGCGAGTTCGTCCACGATCACGAGGAGGTAGGGGTACGGCGCGATGACCCGCTCCGAGCCCGGCAACGGTTCCACCCGCCCCGCCCGCACGGCCGCGTTGAAGTCGTCGATGTGTTTGAACCCGAAGGCGGCGAGGTCGTCGTAGCGCATGTCCATCTCGCGCACCACCCACTCCAGGGCCTCCGCGGCCTTCTTCGGGTTGGTGATGATCGGGGTGATGAGGTGCGGGATGCCCTCGTAGATGGTCAGTTCAACGCGCTTCGGGTCGACGAGGACCAGCCGGACCTGGTCGGGGGTGGCGCGCATCAGAATCGACACGATCATGGAGTTGATGAACGACGACTTCCCCGAACCCGTGGCACCCGCCACCAGGAGATGGGGCATCTTCGCGAGATTGGCAACGACGTAGCCTCCCTCGACATCCTTGCCCACACCCACCATCAGGGGATGGTCGGACCGGAGCGCGGCACTCGACCGCAGCACGTCCCCCAACGCCACGGTCTCGCGATCGGCGTTGGGGATCTCGATCCCGATGGCCGACTTGCCCGGAATCGGTGACAGGATCCTGACGTCTGCGCTCGCCACCGCGTAGGCGATGTTCCGGGAGAGCGCGGTGACCCGCTCCACCTTGGTCCCCGGACCGAGTTCCACCTCGTAGCGCGTGACCGTGGGACCGCGGGAGAAGCCGGTGACGGTCGCGGGGATCTCGAATTCCGCGAACACGTTCGTGAGCCGCTCGACCACGTGGTCGTTGGCGGCCGAACGCACCTTGTGGGGACCACCCTTGACCAGCAACTGGTCGGCGGGGAGCGTGTAGACGATGTCGGGCGACAACTCGAGCTGTTCGGCCCGTGCGGGCAGAGCCTGGGTGGGTGGTGGCGCTAACTCGGCGACGTGGTCGTCGGCGGGCGGCGCCGCGGCGGCGTGGTCCTGCGCGGGTGGGTCGGCAGCGCGACGGCGGGGCCGGTCCGGCACCGCCCCGCCCGCGGGAACCGCGGAGACCGCCCGCTCCGTGGTCCGAGGGGAGCGACCCGTGCGGGCGGGGGCCTCGGTGTCCCCGGGTGGGGGTTCGACGGACGACGCCCGCCGCCGGAAGATCCGGGCCACCCGTCCGGGAACCGCGGCCACCGGCGTCGCCGTGATGATACACAGGGCGAGGAGGACCAGCAGGGCGAGGATCGGGACCGCGGCGTAGACGGTGAACAGCGCGACGAGGGGCGCGGCCAGCATCCACCCGACGACGCCGCCCGCCGCCTCCACGGCCACGATGTCGGCGAATGGCGACGGCGCTCCCCGGCCGATGTGGACGAGGCCGGCGACGGCGGCGATGAGCAGGGTCACCCCGATGGCGACGCGCCCGTTGGCGCGGGTTCGCTCGGGGTGCCGGAAGAGACGGAGAGCCAGAGCCAGCACGGCGAGAAACGCGGGAAGCAACGTCCCCAGCAGCCCGAACAGGCCGGCGGCAGCGTGATGGACGACGTCGCCCGCCAGCCCGGAGAGCCCGAACCACTCCCGCGTGGCGATGACGATCGCCAGCGCGAGGAAGAGGAAGGCGACGCCGTCACGCCGGAACGCCGGATCGCTCTCCTTCGCGGCAGCGGTCACCTTGCGGGTCGCCGCACCCACCACATGCGCTCCTCCCATCCAGATGCCCCGGAGCACACGCACCGGCAGCGGCTGCCGCCGGCGCGCGCCAGCGCGGCGGGTCCGCGGCGAACGCGTGCTGGGGCGCGTCGGCTGCGCGGCCGGCCGGCGAGTGGGTGTCCGGGTGGCCATACAGGTACGACGGTATCCCGCCGGCATCGGGGTCCGGGGCCGCCGCGCCGGATCACACCTCGATCACGAGCGGGATGATCATGGGTCGACGCCGCAGCTTCTGGGCGGTGAACCGTCCGACCACGCGCCTCATGACCTGCTGCAGCTCGTGGGAATCGGTCGAGGCCCGGGCGGCATCCTCAAGGGCTCGCCGGAGCTCGTCCCGGATGGGATCGAAGAGCGCGTCCGTCTCCGCCAGGCCCCGCGCCTGGATGTGGGGACCGGTCACCAGATCGCCCGTCGTCGAGTCCACGGCCGCGAAGATCGACACGAAGCCCTCGACGCCGAGGATGCGGCGGTCCTTCAACTCGGCGTCGGTGATCTCACCCACGGTCGAGCCGTCCACGTAGACGTACCGGACCGGGACGGCGCCCGCGATCCGGGCCACTCCGTCGGCGAGGTCCACCACCACCCCGTCCTCCGCGAGCATCACCCGCTCCGGCGGAACCCCGGTCTGCACCGCGAGCGCCCCGTTCGCCACCAGGTGGCGGATCTCGCCGTGGATGGGCATCACGTTGCGAGGCTGGACGAGGTTGTAGACGTACAGCAGCTCGCCGGCCGAGGCGTGCCCGGACACGTGCACCCTGGCATTGCCCTGGTGGACGACCCTCGCGCCCAGGCGCGTGAGGCCGTTGATGACACGGTAGACGGAGTTCTCGTTCCCCGGGATGAGGGACGAGGCGAAGACGACAGTGTCACCGGGCCCCACGGGCAGGCTGTGATCCCGGTTGGCCATCCTGGAGAGGACGGACATCGGCTCCCCCTGGGAGCCGGTGGCCACCAGAACCACCTCGTTGTCCGGCAGACCGGCGATCGTTCGCTGGTCGACGAGGACACCCTCGGGAACCTCGAGGAAGCCCAGGTCCGCAGCGAGTCCCATGTTGCGCACCATCGACCGTCCGATCAGGCTCACCTTCCGGCCGTGCCGGGCCGCGGCGGTCAGCACCTGTTGCACCCGGTGCACGTTGGACGCGAACGAGGCCACGACGATCTTGCCCTGCGACTGGGCGAACACGGTGTCCAGCACCGGCCCGATGTCCCGCTCCAGCGGTGTGAAGCCGGGGATCTCGGCATTGGTCGAGTCGACCATGAGGAGGTCCACGCCCTCCTCGCCCAGACGGGCGAACGACCGCAGGTCCGTCAGACGGCCATCCAGGGGCAGCTGGTCCATCTTGAAGTCGCCCGTGTGCAGGATGCTCCCCGCCACCGTCCGGATCATGACAGCCAGCGCATCGGGGATGGAGTGGTTCACCGCGATGAACTCGCACTCGAACGGACCGAGATCCTCGATCTGCCCCTCCGCCACCCGCAACGTGAACGGGGTGATGCGATGTTCCTTCAGCTTCTCCTCCACGAAGGCGAGCGTCAGCTCGGAGGCGACGAGCGGGATGTCCGGACGCTGCCGGAGGAGGTACGGCACAGCTCCGATGTGGTCCTCGTGACCATGGGTGAGGACCACGGCGACGATGTCGTCGAGCCGGTCACGGATGACGTCGATATCGGGCAGGATGAGGTCCACCCCGGGATGGTTGTCGTCCGGGAAGAGCACGCCGCAGTCCACCACGAGCAGTTTCCCGTCGAGCTCCAGGACGGTCATGTTGCGTCCGACCTCCCCCAGTCCGCCGAGCGGGGTGATGCGGAGCGTGCCCGCCGCGAGGGGGCCGGGTGGAGCGAGATCTGGGTGGGGATGACTCACGGGACCATCCTGCCACCGTGTGCGGTGGGACGCCGGGAGGGCGCGTCCTCGGGAGGGACGCCGGGAGGACGCGTTCTCAGGAGGGACGCCCCAGCGTGGCGAGCGCCGCCAGCAGCTGGTCGCGCTGCTCCGCCGTCGCCGGGACCAGCGGCAGGCGGAGCGTCGGAGTGGCGATCACCCCGAGTTCGTGGGCGGCGAGCTTCGCCATCACCGCTCCCTGGCCGCCGCCCATCACGGCATCGACCACCGGGAGCAAGCGGTTGTGGAGAGCGAGGGCCGCCGGCAGGTCCGAGGCGGCGACGGCGTCGACCATCCGGCGGTAGTGCCGGGCGGCCACGTGACCGACGACGGAGACCACCCCCACGGCACCGTGCACGAGGAAGCTGAGATTCAGGGCGTCGTCGCCCGAGTACACCGCCAGGCCCGTCTCCTGCCCGCGCCGGCAGCCCGCGACGGCGTTCCCGGTGGCGTCCTTGACCGCGACGACGTTGGGGTGGCGGGCGATCCGCGCCGAGCATGCCGGGCCGATCGCGACGCCGGTACGTCCGGGAATGTCGTAGACCATCACGGGGAGATCGGTGGCGGAGGCGATCGTTTCGATGTGCGTGGCGACGCCGTCCTGGGAGGGCCGGTTGTAGTAGGGCGAGACCACCAGGAGGGCGTGGGCACCCGCTTCTGCCGCGCACTCCGCCATGCGGACGGCATGGGCGGTGTCGTTCGAGCCGGCACCCGCGACGACGCGCGCCCGTCCCCCCACCGCCTCCACGACGGCGCGCACCAGGTCCGCCTTCTCGGGGCCGTGCGTGGTCGGGGACTCCCCGGTCGTCCCGGAGACGACCAGGCCGTCGCACCCCTCGGCAACGAGGTGGTCAGCCAGCCGCTGAGCCGAGTCGAGGTCGAGGCTGCCGTCCCGGTGGAAGGGCGTCACCATGGCCGTGAGGACGGTGCCGAACAGGGCGCGGGGATCCATGACCACCACCGTAGCGCTCCACCGTGGCACCCCTCCCGGCGGGTCAGTCCATGGGACACGCGTTAGGGTGACGGGATGGCCGACGTCTCGGTACGACCCGCGCTCCCGGCGGACGCCGGGAGGATCGGGGCCATTCACGCGGCCGCGATGCGCCGCACGCTCACGGCCACGGTCGGGCCACTCCCGGCGGAGGTGGTCCGGGTCCTTGACGCCACCGACGTCGTGGCCGCGTGGCGGACGGCTGTCACAGCGCCGCCATCCCCCCTGCACAGGGTGCTGACGGCCCTCGACGGCGCCACCGTGGTGGGGTTCGCCGCGTTCGCACGGGCCACTCCGGCCCCGGGTGGCGTCGGGGACGTGCCCGGCGCGGAGCTGGTCGCCCTCGAGATCGATCCGGCACACACGCGCGCCGGCCACGCCTCACGACTGCTGGCCGCCGGTGTGGACCTTCTGCGCCGCCAGGGCGCCATGTCACTGCTGGCGTGGTCGGTGAGCGGGGACGAGGCGCGAACGCGGTTCCTGTCCTCGGCGGGTTTCGCGCCCCTCGGGTGGCGGCGCGGCTTCGATGTGGGCGGCCGGGAGCTCGTGGAGCTCGCGTGGCACGCCGCCCTCACCTGATGCCGTGGGCCTCCTCGGGCAGACCGAGCAGCCGGTCGAGCCCGACCGTCAGCCCGGGGTGGTGGCCTCCCTCGCGGATGGCGAGCAGGACGCCGGGCATGAAGCTCACCCGGTCGAAGGAGTCGGTCCGGATGGTCAGTTGCTCCCCGGGGTTGCCGAACAGGATCTCCTCATGTGCCACCAGACCCCGCAGGCGCACCGCGTGCACGTGGACGCCCTCGACCGCCGCGCCCCGTGCGCCGTCGAGGCCGGACCGGGTGGCGTCCGGCATGGCGCCTCGGCCGGCAGCCGCCCGGGCAGCGG
>JALHDK010000185.1 GCA_022838965.1 Actinomycetales bacterium
CATGCGGCCCGATCTCGTCCCCGACGTGGTCGCGGCCGGAGCCGACATCGTGGTGGGCGGACAGAGCATATTCGTGCCGGGGATGGACTACGCGGAGAGCATCGGGCGGCTCCGCATCCAGCAGCGGCAAGCGGTGGGCTAGGGCTCCACGGCACCTCAGGGTCATGCTGCGCGCATTGAGTGGAGGTTCCCATGATGACGGCTGCCCAGGAGTTCGCCGTCAAGTGCGAGCGTGTCCGTAGCATCCTCGATACGCACTCCTTGAATGCGGTAGTCATCCAGAAGGCGACGAATCTCGCCTGGCTTCTAGCGGGGGCGGAGTGCTGGATCGGTCGCACGGTGGAGAGGGGCAGTTGCTCGGCGGTCATCACTCGCGACGACTGCCATGTGCTGATGAACGCCATTGAAGCGCCGCGCCTCTCCGCCGAGGAACTGGCGGGCCTGGGGGCCACAGTCCATGAGTTCGCCTGGCACCAGGACAGCACCGATGACCTCATCACAACCCTCGGCGGCGCCTGCATCGGATCCGATGCAGGCGCGAAAGGCTCCCAACCCATCGAGGGGGCGCTGATCGCAGTCCAGACGCCCTTGACCCCACCCGAGGTCGAGCGTTACAGGGCCCTGGGCAGGGATGCCGGCGAGGCACTGGGAGTGGCGCTCCGTCAGGTCGAACCGGGGATGACCGAGCACCAGATCGCCAGCCTCATCGCGCGCGAGGTGCTCGCCCGCGGAGCGCAGACCGCGGTGCTGCTCGTCGCGGTCGATGACCGAGCCATGCGCTACCGGCATCCGGTGCCGACCGACAGAGTCCTCGCTCATTACGTCATGGGGGTCATTGTCGCGCGTCGGGGCGGGCTCCACGCCTCCGCCACTCGATGCGCCTACTTCGGCGAGCTGCCCGAGGAGCTCGCACTGAAGCATCAGCGGGTCTGTGCCATCGACGGGCTGATCCTCGGCGCAACCCGTGAGGGAGCCACGGCAGGGGATGTCTTCGCCGTCGCTCAGGAGGCCTATGCCGAAGCGGGGTACCCCGACGAGTGGCAGTGTCACCATCAGGGCGGCGCCACGGGATACCAGTCGCGCACCTGGCGCGCGACGCCCGGCTCTCGGGAGGCGATTCGCGCGGGCCAGGCGTTCGCGTGGAATCCCTCGCTGCAGGGGACCAAGTCGGAGGACACAATCATGTGTCATGGACGGGAGATCGAGGTGCTCACTGCGACCCCGGGATGGCCGACAGTGGCAGTACCCTCCGCCGGAGGAGCCTTGGAGAGAGCGGCGATCCTGACCGCGTAGGCGGGAGGCCGAGAGAGGGAGCCATCGTCAGCTTTGTACCTGAAGTCCCTGGAGCTATTCGGTTTCAAGACCTTCGCCGACCGCACGACCCTGGAGTTCGGGCCAGGCATCACGGGGGTCGTGGGGCCCAATGGGTCCGGCAAGAGCAACATAGCGGACGCCCTCCTCTTCGTTCTCGGCGAGCAGTCAACCAAGTCGATCCGCACGAACCAGCTCACTGACGTCATCTTCAACGGCAATGAGGGCCGCAAGGCCCTGGGCATCGCCGAGGTAACCCTCGTGCTGGACAACTCCGACGAGTCCCTCGCGCTGCCCTACTCCGAGGTCGCCGTCACGCGCCGCACCCATCGCAGCGGCGAGAGCGACTACTTCATCAACCGCACCCGCTGCCGGCTGCGGGACATCCAGGAGCTGTTCCTCGACACCGGCCTTGGCAAGAGCGCCTACGCTCTCATCGGGCAGAACGAGGTAGACCGCATCCTGAGCCTCCGCGCTGAGGACCGCCGGACCCTCTTCGAGGAAGCGGCGGGCACGGCGAAGTACCGCGGGCGACGGAACGAGACCCTCAGGAAGCTCGACCAGACTCAGGACCACCTCACGCGCATTCACGACATCCAGGCTGAGGTGCAGTCCCAGCTCGAACCGTTGCGCAAGCAGGCGGAGCAGGCCAAGGAGTACCGCCGGGTGGTCGAACGGCATCGTGAGGTAGCCGTGGGCGTGCTCGTCTCCGAGATCGCCCAGGCGAGGGCGACCATCGGGAAGTCGGAGCACGAGGCCTTCGTCGTGCGCACGGATCTCGAACGACTGGAGGTTGAGACCGCGGAGTTGGAGAGCCGCTCGGCGGAGATCCGAGGCCAGCAGGAGGATCTCGAGTCCCGGATCGAGGCGGCGCAAAGGCGCAATGGGATGGTCCAGGCGGCCATTTCACGCGCCGAGTCCCAGACGGCCGTCAGCAGTGAGCGGATCCGATCCTGCCAAGGTCGACGCGAGCTCCTCCAACGCGAGTGCGCCGGAATCGAAGAGCGCCTTGCGGAGATTCGCGAGCAAGTGGAAGCCGCAGGCCGGCGGCGTGGAGAGTTGAGCCAGCGACTGGAGATCGTCGGTCCGAGGGAGCTCGAGCTGCAGGAGTCGCTCAAGGCGCTTCAGGCGGAGTTCGATCGGCTCACGAGCAACCTCGCCGCGGCCGACGAGGAGCGGCGAACCGAGGCGGCGCGCAAGGCAACTCTGGAGACCGAGTTGGTCAACCTCAAGGGCCAGAGGCGCGATGCGGAGGAGAGGCTCCGGGAGGCCGAGGAAGCCATCGAGCGGCTCAGCCTCCAGGAGCGGCAGCAGGAGGAGCGCTGCGCCGAGGCCGACGGCGAACTGGACCAGTTGGCGAGCAAGGAGCAGGAGCTGGGCGACGCCGTGGAGCGAGCTCGCGAGGCCCAGACAGACCTGCAAGGCAAGATCGAGGACGTGCAGGAGAAGCGCTCGCGGGCCCAGGCTCAGATGGGATCCGCTGACGCGAGGCTCAAGTCGCTCGAGGAGATCGAGAAGAGCGGAGGCCACCTCCCGAGGGGCATCAAGACGCTCTTGGCCGCCCGAGGCGATGGGGAGCTGGGCGGGGTGGTCGGCACGGTGTCCGAGGTCATCGGCGTGCCCCCGGAGTTGGAGCGTGCCATCGCCGCCGCCTTGGGCGAGTGGAGCCGCGCCCTCGTCGTGGAGACCACCCAGGGCGCCTGGGCGGCCGTTCAGCTTCTCCGTGAGAAGCGCGGCGGCTACGCGATGATGCTCCCCTTGGACTTCGCGGCCGCCCATCCTACGGCCCTCGCACCTCCCGAGACGGTGAGCCGCGCGAGCATCCTAGGTCGGGCATCCGATCTCGTCTCCTATCACCCTCGCCGAAAGGCGCTCGTGGAGCGGCTGCTGGGGCGGGTGATCGTGGTCCGGGACCGCACCTCAGCCTCGGCTGCCCTGGGGGCATTGGCAGGACGAGGGACGGTTGTGTCCATCGATGGTGACCGGTGGGACGCGGATGGCGCCATCGGCGGAGGCTCCGAGCCGACAGCCGTGGAGAGCCCCATCTCCCTCGCGACCGCCATCACCCGCGCTGAGTCGGATCGCGATGAGGCGGAGAGCCAGATTGCGAGGCTCGACAGCGAACTCGAATCGCTGCGCCGCGCCCTTGACCGCGCGAAGAACGAGGGCAACCAAGCTGAGGGCGAGTTCCGACAGTGCGTCGCGGACATCCAGAGCGTCAGCACCAGCGCCGCCGTGGGGCAGGAGCGGCTTCAAGGGTTGCAGCGACAGCGACAAGAGCAGGAGGGGCGTCGCAATGCCCTCCATGTGATGATCGATGAACTCGATCGTCGCGCGGCCGATCGGGCGGAGAAGCTCGACGCGTTCGCGGGAGCCGAGACGATCGAGGAGCCGGTCACCAATGAGGACGCCATCTCGAGCCTCGCGGCGCGGACCGAGGAGGTCCGCAACGAGCTCAGCGACGTGCGGATGGAGAGGCAGCAGCTGCAGTCGGATCTCGACGCCAGCGCTACGGAGTTGGAGCGGCTCCCCGTGGAACAGGAGCGCGGGCGCGCCCGCGTTGGGGAGATTCGGAAGGAGCTGAAGGGGCTCGACGAGTCCGAGGCGGGCGCAGAGGCCGAGACCACCAAGGCACGCGCCGAACTCGACGAGGCAAAGCAGCGCGGCCAGGAGGTCATGGAGGAGCTGCG
>JALHDK010000186.1 GCA_022838965.1 Actinomycetales bacterium
GGCGGCCTGTGTGGCGTCGGCAGGCGCGGGACTCCGCACCGGTTCCGCAGCCACCATGACGGTCTACCCGGTGGTCCCGGACTGGGAGAAGTACCCCACCGGCCGGGATCTCCACGGCACCCGGGGGGAGCTCGGCCTCGCCGGCCACTGGCTCAAGCTGATGCTGCACTACCTGTTCATCTACAAGGCCAGGGGCCTGCCCGGCTGGCCGCTGATTCCGGAGTGAGAGAGATGAGTGACCAACCTGCGCCCCCGGTGATCACAAGGTTCCCCGATGCCCCGGCGCCCACGCCGCTCACCCTCGCGATGAGAAGGAACCTGCTCGTCCAGGCTGTCCGGTTCCTCGCCCTCGACGCCCGGATCATGATGATGGTTCTCAAGGGACACGAGGAGTAGCGGGCGGGGACCGCCTCACCCCACCTATCTCCACCGGGGCCGAGCGGCGGGTGGGAGACTACTCGCGTGGGCAGCGAGCGCGGGAGCGAGACGGTCCGCCACGACTGGCTGGCCCGGCTGGACTTCCGGCGATGGCGGATCTTCCTCAATGCGCGCGTCCGGCAGGGATGGCGGCGCGTCCGGGGCTCGTTCTGGCCGGTGGTGCAGTCCGCCGTCGGCGCCTCCCTCGCCTGGGTGGTGGCGCACCACATCCTCGGCCACCCGAGCCCGGTGTTCGCGCCGATCGCGGCGTGGATCTGCCTCGGCTTCAGCAAGGATCGCGTGCCCCGGAAGGTGGCGGAGCTGGGAGCCGGGGCGAGTGTCGGGGTGCTGGTGGGGGAACTGTTCGCGCACTGGCTGGAGCTGGGCTGGTGGCAGATCATCCTCGTGCTGGTCACCGCCGCAATGTTCGGGCGGTTCCTCGACCGGGGTGAGTTGTTCACCATCCAGGCCGGGGTGAACGGCATCGTGGTGGTCGGGATGTCCTGGTACACCGCCCAGTCCGGCGGAGTGACCGGCCGGGCCCTCGACGCCCTGACCGGCAGCGCCGTCGCGTACCTCATCGCCGTCCTGCTGCCGCGCCGGCCGCTGGAGCGGCCCCAGCGCTACGCGCGCGCCACGTGGACGGAGATCGCCACCGCCCTGGACATGCTGGCCAGCGGGCTGCGCGCCTCCGACGTCGAGCAGCTGCGGGACGTCGCCGGCCAGCTCCGTGGTGTGCGGCAGGTGGCGGCCGACTGGGGGACCACCCTCGCCACCGCCCGGGAGGTGGTGACCTTCAACCCGACCCTGTGGCGGTGGCGGGTGCAGCTGGCGGAGCTCAACCGGCTGTTCGGCCTCGCGCAACGCACCGAGACGACCATGGAGATGCTCGCGCGCCAGGCGCTGTCGATGGTGGAGGAGGTCGGCCATCTCCCGGCCATCGGCGAGCTGGTGGCATCCTGCGCCGCGGCGGCCCACCGCCTGCCCCGGGCGATCACCCACTGGGACCGACCGGAGGGGGCGCGTGTCATCCTGCTCGACGTGGCGGCGCGCAGCGCGCCGGCGGAGATCGAGTCGCCCGACTGGCGCCCGACCGCCCTCATGTCGCTCGTCCGTGCCCTCACCGTCGACCTGCTGCAGGCGACCGGCATGTCCCGGCATGACGCCCGGACCGCCCTCACCGACACCTGGGGCCTGCCGTTCGCCGACGACCACGGCGCCGAGTCCGCGGAGGACGACGCCTCCACCCTGTGGGGGTGACGGCGCCGTGCCAGACTGGGCGCCATGACCGCGATCCTCTGGTTGCGGCGCGACCTGCGGCGCCGCGACCTCCCCGCGCTCGGTGCCGCGCACGAGGCGGGGGGCGTGGCCCCGCTGTTCGTCCTCGATCCGGCGCTGTGGGAGCCGGCGGGTCCTGCCCGCCGCGCGTGGCTCGCCGCCACCCTGGAGGCCACGCGGGCGGCCTTCGACGGCCATCTCACCCTGCGGACCGGCGATCCGCGCGTGGTGCTGCCCGCGGTCGCGCGGGAGCTCGGGGCGACGGCGGTCCACGTCTCCCGGGAGACCACGCCCGCGGGGCGGCGTCGCGATGCGGCCGTGGCGCGGGCGCTCGCGGCCGACGGCGTCGCCTGGGTGGAGACCGGCACGCCGTACGCCGTCGGGCCGGGCCTCGTCCGCACCGCAGCGGGTGCCCCCTTCCAGGTGTTCACCCCCTTCTCGCGGGCGTGGCGCGAGCACGGCTGGCCGGCGCCGGCGGTCGAACCACGCGGGCTGCGGCTCGTTTCCGCCGAGGCCGACGCCGCCGCCTGGGACACGGTGGGCACCGCCCTCGCCGCCCCCGGGGTGCCCGCCCTGCCCCCGGCCGGCGAGGACGCCGCCCGTGCCCGCTGGGCCTGGTTCCGGGACGAGGCCCTGGACACCTACGACGCGCACCGCGACCGGCTGGACCTCGACGGCGTCTCGCGGCTCTCCCCGTACCTCAAGCTCGGCGTCCTGCACCCCCGCACGCTCCTCGCCGACACCGCCGGCCGGGCCGGGAAGGGCGTGGCGCGGTTCGAGGCCGAACTGGCGTGGCGCGAGTTCTACGCGGACGTGCTCTTCCACCACCCCGGCAGCGCGTGGCAGGACCTCAAGCCCGGGCTGGCGGCCCTGGGCTACGACGACGCCGGTGCCGCGGTGGAGGCGTGGCGGGCGGGCCGGACCGGCTATCCGGTGGTGGACGCGGGCATGCGGCAGCTCCTCGCCGAGGGCTGGATGCACAACCGCGTGCGGATGATCACCGCCTCGTTCCTCACCAAGGACCTCCACGTCTGGTGGCCTGTGGGAGCCCGCCACTTCCTCGACCACCTCATCGACGGCGACATCGCGTCCAACTCCCACGGCTGGCAGTGGGTGGCCGGGACGGGCACGGACGCCGCGCCCTACTTCCGGGTGTTCAACCCCGTCACCCAGGGCCTGCGGTACGACCCGGAGGGTGACTACGTCCGCCGCTGGATCCCCGAGCTGCGGCACCTGCGGGGAGCGGCCGCCCACGAACCCTGGAAGGACCCGCGCGGCTACGACCTCGGCTACCCCGAGCGGATCGTGGACCACGCCGTCGAGCGCGAGGTGGCCCTCGACCGCTACCGGCGCTCGCGCGCCTGATGCGGGGGACGCCCGTCGTCGCGGCGGGGAGAATCGGGTCATGGACTGTGACGTCATCGTCGTGGGCGCCGGGCTCGCCGGCCTGCTGTGCGCGCGGGATCTCGGGCGGGCCGGGCTGCACACGCGCGTGCTGGAGGCGGCGGACGGGGTGGGCGGCCGGGTCCGCACCGACCTGGTCGACGGCTTCCGGTGCGACCGCGGCTTCCAGGTGCTCAACCCCGCCTACCCGGCGGTGCGGTCGGAGATCGACGTGGCCGCCCTCCGGCTGCAGCCGTTCGGCCGCGGCGTGGCGGTGCGGGATGCGGACGGCCTGACCGTCCTCGCCGACCCGTCCCGTCACCCCCGCTGGGCGGCCGGCACCCTCCGCAGCCCCTACCTGCGGCCCGGCGGGCTCCGCGCCGCGGCCGCGTGGGCCGCGCCGGCCCTCGGACCGGTGACACGCCTGCTCGCCGCCCCGGATGCCACGCTGGCGGAGTCCCTCGACGACGCCGGCCTGCGCGGGCCGCTCCGTGACCTGGTGGAACGCTTCCTCGCCGGGGTGGTGCTCGAGTCGGACGGCACCACCTCGGCGCAGTTCGTGCGGCTGCTCGTCCGGTCCTTCGCCCGCGGGGTTCCCGGCGTCCCCATGCAGGGGATGGCCGCGTTGCCGGCCCAGCTGGCGGCCTCGCTCACCCGGCCGGTGGAGCTGGGCCGCCGGGTCGAGCGGGTGGCGCCCGCCGGCACCGGCTGGGAGGTCGCGGGCGGGGGTGAGCGACTCACGGCGCCCGTCGTCGTGGTGGCCACCGACCCGGTCACCGCCGCCGCGCTGACGCCCGTCCCCGCGCCGGCGATGAAGGGCTGCGTCACGTGGTGGTTCGCGACGCCGGAGCGCCCCGGTGACCTGCCGTTCCTGCTCCTCGACACCCGGCGGGGTGCCGGGCCGGTCATCAACA
>JALHDK010000187.1:0-2864 GCA_022838965.1 Actinomycetales bacterium
CGTCGGTGTCACCGTGCTCTCCACCGGACTGAAGAACCGGCGCTCGCTCTACACAGCCCTCACCGTGGCCGCGCTCGGAGTTGTTCTCTACTGGCCGATGCAGTGGGTGTTCTACTGGCTCACCCCCGTCATGAGCTGGGGGATCGCCCTGGGCCTCGGCGTCCTCGCGGCGGCCCACGGCGATGCGGCCGATGTCGTCGCGCTTCAGGATGTCAGCCGCCGTTCCCGTCGCGGCCATGATCTTCATTGACCGGGTGATGCAGGCGTGGGGCACCTACAACAGGTTGCCGCAGATCAACAACCGGCCCATCGCCACCATCGGCGACCGCACCCCGAACATCCGGGGCGACTTCTGGGTCCACGCCGTGGACAACTTCACTCACCTGATCCTGCCCACGATCTCGCTGCTGTTGATCTCCTTCGCGGCCTACACGCGCTACGCGCGTGGCTCCATGCTCGAGGTGATGAACCAGGACTACATCCGCACCGCGCGTGCGAAGGGCCTCACCGAACGCACGGTGGTGATGCGGCACGGTTTCCGGAATTCGCTGATCCCGCTCGCCACCATCGTGCCCCTTGACGTCGTCGCGCTGATCGGCGGCGCCATCATCACGGAGCGGATCTTCGGTCGGCCAGGCATGGGCCAGCTCTTCCTCCGCTCCCTGACGAACAACGAGATCGAGCCGGTGATGGCGTACCTCATCATCATTGCCTTCCTCGCGATCGTCGCCAACATCGTCGCTGACATCATCTACGCCCTCCTCGACCCCCGGATTCGGATCGACGCATGAGCAACGCAGACCAACTCGAGAACGCCATCGAGCTCAAGGAGGTCGAGGGACTCTCCCAGGGGCAGATCGTCCGCCGGAGGTTCTTCCGCCACCGCGGCGCGCTGGTGGGCCTTTTCATCCTGCTCTCCATCGCCATCCTCGCGGCCACCTCGATCGGCTGGGGGCCGATTCCGGGCTGGTGGCACTGGGCGCCGGCCGATCGCGGCCCGATCGTCAACTTCAGGGGCGGCCCCACGCTCCAGGTCTTCGGCGAGGGCGGCATCATCTCCCTGGGCGAGCACCCCTTCGGCCAGGATGAACTGGGGCGGGACATCTTCGCGCGCACCATGAAGGGGGTGCAGACCTCCCTCATCGTCATGGTGGTCGTGGGACTCGTGGCCGGTTTCATGGGCATCCTGGTGGGCTCGCTGTCGGGCTACTTCCGCGGACGGATCGACACGTTCCTCATGCGATTCACCGACCTTGTCATCACCGTCCCCGTGATCGTCATCGGCGCCGTCCTCGGCAAGCTGCTCGGCGCCGCCAACCCCATCCCACTCGCGATCGCTTTGGGCCTGGTCTTCTGGACGGGCCTCGCCCGCCTGGTCCGCGGCGACTTCCTCTCGCTGCGGGAGCGCGAATTCGTCGACGCCGCCCGCGTGGCGGGTGCCTCGCACGCGCGCATCATCTTCAAGCACATGCTGCCCAACGCCATCGGTGTCATCATCGTCAACACCACGCTGCTCATGAGCTCGGCGATCCTGCTGGAGACGGCGCTCGCCTATCTCGGCTTCGGCATCACTCTTCCGAACATCTCGCTGGGCCAGATGATCAACGAGTACCAGGGCGCGTTCAACACCCGGCCGTGGCTCTTCTGGTTCCCCGGCATGTTCATCGTGCTGATCGCGCTGTCGGTCAACTTCATCGGCGACGGCCTGCGCGACGCGTTCGACCCGCGCCAGCGGCGGATCCCGTCGGTGCGCAAGATGAAGCGCGCCGAGGCGCGCGCGGCCCGGGCGGCGGCGCAGTGACCCGGTCAGAGCAGCACACCCGCGAGCGCGGCCAGCGCGGCACCGACGAGGCTGGCGATCGCGCCGCGGTTCCAGCGCCGTTCCAGGGTGACCCGGCCGAGCGTCCGCACGCCGAGGTGGTCGCGCAGCGCGCGATGCCGCTCGCCGATCACGAGCGCCACGCTGGCGGCGTTCACGCCGCGTTCGGCCTGTCCCGCGACGTCGCGGGAGGAGCGCGCCGCGAAGCCCGACGGCGCGGGGATGGCCCACGATCCGACGTCGCCCTCGGTGGTGTGGATGACGAGGGACCAGGTCGAGTCGAGGCCCGTGAACGTCGGCCAGGGCACGTGGGTGGTGCGCAGGACGTTGCGCACCGTGATGCCGCCGTCGGACACGGTCACGTGGGGCTGCTCGAAGCCGACCCACATCGCGGTCGCGAACAGCACCGCGAGCGGGCCCGAGCGCAGGACCTCCATCAGGCCGCCCGTGACGGCCAGGTACGCCAGAGCGAGGGCGGCGAGCGCCACGGACGACCAGGCGAGGAACCTCGCCACAGCCGTTCGGAACACGCGGGTGGGACGCACCCCTCCATCTTCCCAGCTCCCCACCACACGGAAGGACGGCGATCCGCGTGACAGATGCCAGGCACGGGACTCCCCTGCGCAGCGGCGAGACGATCCTCGAGGTGCGGGGCCTCAACGTCGACTTCTTTGTCGAGGACCAGTGGTTCCCCGCCGCCATCGACGTGTCCTACGACGTCCACGCCGGGGAGGTGCTGGCCATCGTGGGCGAGTCGGGCTCCGGCAAGACACAGTCATCGATGGCGCTGCTCGGCCTGCTGCCGCCCAACGGTCGCACCTCGGGCTCCGCGAAGCTCGCCGGGGAGGAACTGGTGGGGATGAGCCCGGCCCGCCTGCGCCGGGTGCGGGGCAAGGAGATCGCGGTCATCTTCCAGGAGCCGATGACGGCGCTCAACCCCGTGTACACGGTGGGATTCCAGATTGTGGAGGCGCTGCGCACCCACTTCGACATGCCGCCGAACAAGGCAAAGGTCCGTGCCATCGAACTGCTCGACATGGTCGAG
>JALHDK010000187.1:2898-6888 GCA_022838965.1 Actinomycetales bacterium
CTTCAACTCCTACCCGCACCAGCTGTCCGGCGGCCAGCGGCAGCGTGCCATGATCGCGCAGTCACTCGCGTGCGACCCGCGCCTCCTGGTGGCCGACGAGCCCACCACCGCTCTCGACGTCACCGTCCAGGCCGAGATCCTCAAGCTGATGCGGGACCTGCGGACCCGGATCGACTCGGGGATCATCCTCATCACCCACGACATGGGCATCGTCGCGGACATGGCTGACACGATCGTCGTGATGCGCAACGGCCGCATCGTGGAGCGCGGCACGGCGGACAAGATCTTCCACCACCCCGAGCACCCGTACACCCAGGAGCTGCTCGCCGCCGTGCCACACCTGGGAACCCACTCGGCACCGGACACGGAGGCCGTGACGCTCGTGCCCGGCGCGGAGTCCGAGGAGGAGGCCAGACGTGACGGTGCGCCCACCCGGCGCCCGGTGTCCGTCCGGGAGCCGGAACGGGCCTTCGTCCCCGACCCCCAGTATGTCCTGCAGTCCCAGGACATGGTGCTCGAGTACCCCAGGCGCGGCCGCACCCCCGCCTTCCGGGCCGTCGACGGCGTCACCATGAACATCAAGCGCGGCGAGGTCGTGGGGCTGGTGGGGGAGTCCGGCTCGGGCAAGACGACCATCGGCCGCGCCGTCGTCGGCCTGCTCCCGGTGCACTCCGGCCACCTCACCATCGACGGCATCTCCATGGTGGGCGCGAAGCACAAGGACCTCAAGCCGCTACGGGCGAAGGTCGGCATCGTGTTTCAGGACCCCGGCTCGTCCCTCAACCCGCGGCTCCCGATCGGGGAGTCGATCGGGGAGCCGCTCATGCTGCACTCGGGCATCAAGGGGGCGGAACTGAACAAGCGTGTCGAGGCGATGCTCGACCAGGTCGAACTCCCGCGCTCCTTCCGCAACCGCTACCCGCACGAACTCTCGGGCGGGCAGCGCCAGCGCGTGGGCATCGCACGGTCGCTCATCCTCGAGCCCTCCCTGCTGGTGGCCGACGAGCCCACCTCGGCCCTCGACGTCTCCGTCCAGGCGCGGGTGCTCGCGCTCTTCCAGGACCTGCAGCGCGAGCACGGCTTCGCCTGTCTGTTCATCTCCCACGACCTGGCGGTGGTCGAGATGCTGAGCGCCCGCATCGCCGTGATGCACAACGGCCGGCTCGTCGAGTACGGCGACACCGGCGCGATCGTCAACCACCCGCGGCACCCCTACACCCAGCGGCTCATCTCCGCCGTGCCCGTCCCCGACCCCGACGAGCAGCGGGTGCGCCGCGAGGCGCGCGACCGCATCCTGGAGGCGGAGGCCGCCGGGCGGACCCTCGACCCCGAGGACGTGGCCCGGCTCCTCGAGGGTGGCGGAGCGGCCTGAGATGCCCCTGCGCACCGACCTGCGCAACGTCGCCATCGTGGCGCACGTGGACCACGGCAAGACCACGCTGGTGGATGCCATGCTGTGGCAGTCCGGCGCCTTCGGCGCCCACGAACACGTCATGGAGCGCGCCCTGGACACCGGTGACCTGGAGCGGGAGAAGGGCATCACGATTCTCGCGAAGAACACGGCCATCCACTACCGGGGTCCGGCCGCGGTGGCGGCCGGGGAGCCGGCGGGGATCACGATCAACGTCGTCGACACCCCGGGGCACGCCGACTTCGGCGGGGAGGTCGAGCGGGGACTGTCGATGGTCGACGGCGTCGTCCTGCTCGTGGATGCCTCCGAGGGTCCGCTGCCCCAGACGCGGTTCGTGCTGCGGAAGGCGCTCGCCGCCCGCCTGCCGGTCGTGCTCGTGGTCAACAAGGTCGACCGGGCGGACGCCCGGATCGCCGAGGTCGTGCAGGAGACGACCGACCTGCTGCTCTCGCTCGTTTCGGACATGGCCGACGAGACCGACGACCTCGACCTTGACTCCGTGCTCGACCTTCCCGTGGTGTACGCCTCCGCGCGGGCCGGCCGCGCGTCGCTCACCCCGCCGCCCGACGGCGCGCTGCCGGACCGGCCCGACCTCGAGGACCTCTTCGCCACCATCGTCGAGCGGATCCCGGCCCCCGCCTACGAGGAGGACATGCCGCTGCAGGGGCACGTCACGAATCTGGACGCCTCGCCGTTCCTGGGGCGCCTGGCCCTGCTGCGGATCCGCAACGGGACGCTGCGCAAGGGTCAGCACGTCGGCTGGGCGCGCCGGGACGGGACGGTGCGCACCGTGAAGGTGACCGAACTTCTCCGCACCGAGGCCCTCGATCGGGTCCCGGCGTCCGAGGCCCGGGCGGGCGACATCGTCGCGGTCGCGGGGATCGAGGACATCACGATCGGGGAGTCGCTCGTCGACCCCGAGGACCCGCGGCCACTGCCGCTCATCACCGTGGACGAGCCGGCGATCTCGGTGACCATCGGCATCAACACCTCACCGCTCGCCGGGCGCGTGAAGGGTGCCAAGGTGACCGCCCGGCAGGTGAAGGACCGCCTCGACCGCGAGCTGGTCGGCAACGTGTCCCTGCGGGTGCTGCCCACCGCCCGACCGGACGCGTGGGAGGTCCAGGGCAGGGGCGAACTGGCCCTCGCGATCCTGGTGGAGCAGATGCGGCGAGAGGGTTTCGAGCTCACCGTCGGCAAGCCGCAGGTGGTGACCCGCCTGATCGACGGCCGGATCCACGAGCCCATCGAACGCATGACGGTGGACGTGCCCGAGGAGCACCTCGGAACCGTCACCCAGCTGCTCGCCACCCGCAAGGGCCGCATGGTGACGATGGCCAACCACGGCACCGGTTGGGTGCGGATGGAGTTCCTCGTGCCCGCTCGCGGCCTCATCGGGTTCCGCACCCGATTCCTCACCGAGACGCGTGGCACGGGGATCGCCTCCTCGATCGCCGAGGGATGGGAGCCGTGGGCCGGGCCGATCGAGTTCCGGACCACGGGATCCCTTGTCGCGGACCGCGCCGGTGTCGTGACCGCGTATGCGATGCTCAACCTGCAGGAACGCGGCAGCTTCTTCGTGGAACCCGGATCCGAGGTGTACGAGGGCCAGGTCGTGGGCGAGAACTCCCGCCCCGAGGACATGGACGTGAACATCACGCGGGAGAAGAAGCTCACGAACATCCGGTCCTCCACGGCGGAGACCTTCGAGAACCTCGTACCGCCCCGGCGGCTCACCCTCGAGGAGTCGCTGGAGTTCGCCGCCGACGACGAGTGCGTCGAGGTCACCCCGCGGGCCATCCGGATCCGCAAGGTCGTGCTCGAGGCCCAGGAGCGCTTCAGGATCGCCGCCCGCGCCCGGCGGGCCCCGTGATGGACGCGCCGGAGACGCCCGGCGGGCCCGTGTCGCGCCCCGACAGGATGGAGCGGCTGTCCGCCGTCGTCGCCGGCGCGATTCTCGGCGTGATGGTCGGCGTGGTGGGGACCGTGTTCCACCGCACGTCCGCCGGCGCGGTGCCCGTGGGGGTGGCGGCTGGCCTTGTGGTGGTGGGCGCCGGCGCCACGTTCCTGCGCGCCCTCGACGGCCGGGCGGCGGCGGTGTGGTACGCGGCCGCGACGCTCGCCGGCATCGCGGCCCTCGCGCTGGTCACTCCCGGCGCCGACCGGATCCTCCTGCCGGACGCTCCCGGGCTGGGGTGGGCGATCGGGACCGTGGCAGTGCTGGTGATCAGCCTCTCCCTGCCGGATCGGATGTTCGGGGAGTAACGGGTCATCCGGGTCACACGTCCGGTCACTCGGGCGGCCCGGCCGGGAACAGCAGTGTATAGTTGCCGGTCAAGACGGCAGTCCACGAAAGTGGGGGTGTTGCCGCGACGTTCTGGCGGTAGACCGTCTGCTCGGCCGTGACGACGAAGGGCACGCCGTAGGTGGTCGTAATGGCTGGGTCAGTGATGCGCACGAAGGGGAAGAAATCCATCGTTTGTCTCAATGTTGCGTTAAGGGGCTGCAGGTAACCCGCACTCGCTGCTGTGCGCAGATCGTATTCATTCAGGATGATGACATCCGGTAGGATACCGGGC
>JALHDK010000188.1 GCA_022838965.1 Actinomycetales bacterium
TCTCACCGCCGTCATCCTCACCGTGAACCTCCTGCTGGGCCGGCCGGCCATCGACTCGGTGCTCTTCTCCCTCGCGCTGGCGGTCGGCGTGACGCCCCAGATGCTCCCCGCGATCGTGGCGGTGAGCCTGTCGTCCGGGGCGCGCCGCATGGCGCGGGCCAAAATGGTGGTCAAGCGACTCGATGCGATCGAGGACCTCGGCAGCATGGAGATCCTCTGCACGGACAAGACCGGGACTCTGACGGAAGGCACCCTGAGCCTGCACGCGGCGCTCGACGTCGAGGGTCTGCCGAGTGAGACCGTGGCACGCTGGGCGGCCGTGAACGCCGCACTGCAGACCGGTTACTCGAACCCGGTGGACAGTGCGATCCTCGCCGGGGTCGGCACCCCCGGACCGGACTGGCGGGCGGTGGACGAGGTCCCGTTCGACTCCGACCGGAAGATGCTGTCCGTGCTCGCCGACGGACCTGACGGGCGGGTCCTCATCGTCAAGGGCGCGTTTCCCGGCGTCGTCGCCGCCTGCACGTCGGTGGTCACCAGCGGCGGCCCGCGTCCCCTCCCGGACGTGCTCGACCAGGTGGGTGCGCGATTCGAGGAGCTGGTGCGCGCCGGTTACCGGGTGCTCGCCGTCGCCGGACGCCCCATGCCCGGGCGGGACAGTGTCACCGACGACGACGAGCGCGACCTCACCCTCCTCGGGTTCCTCACCTTCGCCGACCCGCTCCGCCCCGGTCTTTCCCGGACCCTCGCGGACCTGGACGCCCTGGGAGTCCGGCTGTGCATTCTCTCGGGTGACAACCTGCCCGCCGTCCGCCACGCCCTCGACGCAGCGCTCGGGATTCCGGACGCCCGCGTGATCGGGGGACCAGAACTCGACGCGCTCACGGACGAGGAGCTGGCACGACTCGTGGGGACGGCGAGCGCGTTCGCGGAACTGACGCCCACCCACAAGGAACGCGTCATCGAGGCCTTCCGCGGGGCTGGCGTCGCCGTGGGGTACCTGGGTGACGGCATCAACGACGCCGGATCCCTCCACCTCGCCGACGTCGGGATCTCGGTGGACACCGCCGTCGACGTCGCCAGGAGCGCGGCCGCCGTCGTGCTGCTGGACAAGAACCTCGAGGTGATCGTGGAGGGCGTCCGCCTGGGACGCCAGACCTTCGCCAACACGGTGAAGTACATCTGCACGACGATCAGCGCCAACTTCGGGAACACCGTGAGCATGGCCATCGCCTCGACGTTCCTGCCCTTCCTCCCACTCCTGCCCCGCCAGATCCTGTTGCTGAACTTCCTCTCGGACCTCCCCAGTGTCACCATCGCCCAGGACAACGTGGATCCCGAGGATGTCGCCCTCCCGCGCCGCTGGGACCTGCGCGGCGTCACCACCTTCATGATCACTTTCGGGCTCCTCAGCACGGTCTTCGACCTGCTGACCTTCGGGATGATGCTGATCGTGTTCCGCGCCGATGCCACGCTGTTCCGCACCGCGTGGTTCGTCGGCTCCACCCTCACGGAGATCGCGGTTCTGCTCGTGCTCCGCACCCGCCGGCCGGCGCTGCGCAGCCGGCCCGGGACCGGCCTGGCCTTCGCCACGCTCCTCGTGGCCCTGGTCACGATCCCCCTGCCCTTCATCCCGAACCTTGCGGGGCCGATGGGACTCGTCCCGCTGCCTGGACCGGTGCTCGGCGCGCTGGTGGCACTCACGCTCCTCTACGTGATGGCCGCGGAAGGGGTGAAGCGGTTACGGCGCAGGCCACCGGAGCATCCCGCGCGCCGCCCGGTGACGCCCGTGCTCCACCGCCGACTCCGGCAGGTGGCCCGGGAGCACGGTCACCGCCACGTCAGTGCTCGGCGGGGGGTTTGACCACCAGGACCGGGACCGGCGAGCGGTGCACCACCGCCTCCGAGACCGAGCCCAGCAGCGCCCTGCGCACCGGACCCTTCCCGTGGGACCCCAGCACGATCAGGGAGACGGCCTCCTCGCGCGCCACCTCGAGGATCTCGTGGGCCATGCCGCCCACCCGGAACTCGTACCGGGCATCCAGTCCCGCCCGCTGGAGCCGGGACACGATGGCGGCCAACGCCTCCTCCGCCTCGGCCTCGAAGATCTCCGCGGCCGGAGCCAGAATGCCTCCCTCGACGACGTGCAGCACCACCACCTCCCGGGCGCCGGCCGCGCGCAGCGCGATCACGTACTCCAGGGCATGCATGGCCACGGTCGAGAGGTCGGTCGGGTACAGGATCCGGTGAAACACGTTCACCTCCATCGTGTGGACAGTCGCGAGTATCCCACCGGCGAGCATGCCCGTGGGCCGGTGTGGCGCAGGCCATGGCAACCGCTCTGGCCCCCTCCCCGCACCCGGACGTTGCAGGCGCGACCCTGGCCATCGGCTGCTGCCGCCGGGAGGTCTGGCTGCAACTACTGCAACACCCGCCAACCGGGACGCGGGTTCCACTAGCGTTTCGCGCACCAGTCAGCTCCACCTGGACAAGGAGGTCCCCCGAATCATGCGCATGTCGTTGCGCCGCACGGTCGCCACCGCCTCAGCGGTGACCCTCGCGGCACTCTCCTTCACGGCTGCCACCTCGGCAGCGGCGTCAGACCCGATGACCGACCAGATGACCGCCGTCCCGGCGGTCACCCACGTGCCCCGCACACCGACGTCGTACCCCTTCAACGCGGCGGACCACGCCAGGGTGCCGCTGGACCTCGCGTCCTACGGCTTCGTCGAGGAGGAGTTCTTCCTCACCGGGTACGCCAACGTCTACACCAGGGCGAGCGGCGAGCTCGCCGTCCAGCGGACGGCGGTCCCGTACACCAACCGCATCCTGGTACGGCACCCCGCCAGGGCGACCAAGTCGTCCGGCGTCGTCTTCGTGGACATCTACAACGCCTCGAACGGGTACGACATCGAGGACATGTGGCGTCGCCTGTACACCTCGATCCTGCTCAACGGCCACACCTATGTCGGGGTGACCTCGAAGCCGATCAACGTCGACGCGCTGTACAACTTCGACTGGGAGCGCTACCAGGACCTCTCCTGGTTCGACGAGGACCCCGAGACGTGCGGCTACACGCCCACGGGAACGGCCGCAGAGTTCGCCGCCCGCGGCGGCGCCTGGGCGGACGTGCCCTGCATGGAGACCGGACTGGTGTGGGACATCCTCACCCAGACCGCCAACGCGCTCCGGGACCCCGTCGCCGGGAGGCAGATCCTCGGCGGCACGCCGCTGCGCTCGATGTTCCTCATCGGCCAGTCGCAGTCAGGCCTGTACCTCAACACCTACGTGAACAACTTCCACGTCGCCGTGCAGAACGCCCGCGGCGCGAACGCCTACGACGGCTACCTCACCGCTGCCGGCAACTGGCTCGAGCGGCCCATCCGCGACGGCGAGTTCCAGAACACTGCCCTCGTGCCCAGCCTCGGCATGCTCGCCGGCCCGGCCGCACCGGTCGAGGTGGACGTGCCCTGGATCAGCGTCGACTCCGAGGCGGACACCGCCCTCTTCCCGGCTGTCGCGACGCGCCCCCACCCGATCGCCACGAACGCCCGCACCTGGCAGATCCCCGGCACCGGACACACCTACTCCATGTCCCCGGTGGTTCCCGACAACGCCGAACTGATCAAGGCTGGCCGGCCAGAGCGCATCTTCCCAGCCGTGTACACCGAGTACCCGATGGAGCCGGCGATGATCGCCGCAGGCCAGGCCCTCATCGACAACCACCAGAAGGGCAGGGCGGTGCCCGCCACCGCGTGGTTCCAGCGCGACGCCGCCGGTGCGCTGGTTCGCGACGGTCACGGCAACGCACTCGGCGGGATCCGTTACGGCCTCATGGCACTGCCGATCGCGACTGAATCGCCCCGGGTCTGATGGAGGCTTTCATTCCACGGAAGGATGGAAGTCATGGCAGCACAGCGGAAGTACAGCGAGGAGTTGCGGGAGCGGGCGA
>JALHDK010000189.1 GCA_022838965.1 Actinomycetales bacterium
CACCGAGTGGCTGGCAACCCAGAACTCCCATGATGCCAACCAGCAGCTAGAGCTATTGAGTACGCTGCTTGAGGAAGGCATGGACGATCTGTCTCTAGCGGAGCAGGCGCTGACACGCAAGAATTTCCGCCATGCACAACTTCTGACGCTGCACCATCAGGACGAAACTGGTAAGTCCGCTGGTGAAACGCTTGATGGGATCAAGCGCCTGTTCTCCGAAGAGGTCAGTCTCGGTCTCCTCCGTGAAGGTCGTCCGGATGCCCCCGGCTCGCAGGCCCCCGATCGCCTTCGCGTAGGACAGCGTGAGGTCCCACGCCTGTCCGGAGGCGTCCTGTTCGACTGCCACGATGACCGGGACACCCCTTCCGGCCTCGTACTCGCGCCGGACCGTGTGACCCGGCCCCTTGGGAGCCACCATGCACACATCGTGCTGCGCGTCCGGCGTGATGTAGCCGAACCGGATGTTGAAGCCGTGGGCGAAGAAGATCGCGGCGTCCGGCTTCATGGACGGTGCGATCTGGTCGGTCCACAGCGACCGCTGGTGCTGGTCGGGAGCCAGGATCATGATCACGTCGGCATCCCTGGCGGCCTCGGCGACCGTCGCGACCCGCAGCCCGTGCTCCTCGGCCCGCGACCAGGAGGGCGAGCCCGCCCTGAGCCCGACGGTCACGTCCACCCCGGAGTCCCGCAGGTTCAGCGCATGGGCGTGACCCTGCGAGCCGTAGCCGATGACGGCCACCTTCTTCGACTGGATCAGTGCCAGGTCAGCGTCCTGGTCGTAGAACATCTCGGCCACGGTCTCTTCCTTTCAGGCGGTGCGCAGACTTCTCTCGGCGCGATCGGTGAGGGAACGGGAGCCGCGCGAGATCGCCACGGTCCCGGATTGGACGATCTCCTTGACACCATAGGGCTCCAGGGCCGCGAGCATGGCCCTGAGCTTGTTCTCGGAGCCGACCGCTTCAATGGTCACCGCGTCGGGGACGACGTCGACGACATGCGCACGGAAGAGTTCGACGACCTGCAGCACGGCGGTGCGGGAGGTGTCGTCCGCGCGCACCTTGACCATGAGCAACTCGCGCTGCACGGAGGCCTCGGGTTCGAGCTGCACGATCTTGAGGACGTTGATCAGCTTGTTGAGCTGCTTCGTCACCTGCTCGAGCGGCAGGTCCTCCGCATCGACCACGACGGTCATCCGCGAGATCGACTCGTGCTCCGTCGGTCCCACGGCGAGCGAGTGGATGTTGAACGCGCGACGTGCGAAGAGGCCGGCCACGCGTGCGAGCACGCCGGGGGTGTTCTCGACCAGGACGGACAGGGTGTGGCGAGCCATGGGGTTCCTCTCAATCGTCGGTGTTGAAGTCGGGGGTGAGCCCGCGGGCGTACATGATCTGGTCGTTCGAGACGCCGGCGGGCACCATCGGCCACACCATCGCGTCGCGCGAGACGACGAAATCGATCACGACCGGGACGTCGTCGATCTCGCGTGCCTTCTGGATGGTGGCATCCACATCCTTGGGGTCGTCGCAGCGCAGCCCCACACAGCCGTAGGCCTCCGCGAGCTTGACGAAGTCCGGGATGTTCCGGGTGCCGTAACCGGTCTGCAGTTCGGTGTGGGAGTAGCGCCCGTCGTAGAACAGCGTCTGCCACTGGCGCACCATCCCGAGCGAGGAGTTGTTGATCAGGGCGACCTTGATGGGGATGTCGTTCAGGGCACACGTCGCGAGCTCCTGATTCGTCATCTGGAAGGAGCCGTCACCGTCGACCGACCACACCTCACGGTCCGGCTGTCCCACCTTGGCTCCCATCGCTGCGGGGATCGAGTAGCCCATGGTCCCCAGGCCACCCGAGTTCAGCCACGAGTTCGGCCGCTCGTACTTGATGAACTGGGCCGCCCACATCTGGTGCTGGCCCACACCCGACACGTAGACGGCTTCCGGACCGGCGATCTCGCCGAGGCGCTGGATCACGAACTGGGGCGCCATCCGGCCGTCGTCCGTGGGTGTCCACCCCAGGGGATAGGTGGTGCGCAAGTCGTCGAGCTGCTTCCACCACGCCGCCAGGTCGGGCCGGCCGTGCTGCTCGTGCGCGGCCGCGAGGGCCACGTTCAGCTCGGCCACCACCTGTCGGAGGTCACCCACGATGGGCACGTCCGCCCGGCGGTTCTTCGAGATCTCCGCCGGGTCGATGTCCGCGTGGACGACGACGGCGCCGGGGGCGAAGGTCTTCAGGTCTCCCGTGACGCGGTCGTCGAACCGCGCGCCGAGGGCGACGAGCAGGTCGGCCCGCTGCAGTGCCGCGACCGCGGCGACGGATCCGTGCATGCCCGGCATCCCGAGGTGCTGCGGGTGCGAGTCCGGAATCGCGCCCCGCGCCATGAGTGTGGTGACCACGGGGGCGCCGGACAGGTCAGCCAGTTGTCGAAGCACGTCGGAGGCACGCGACCTGATGGCGCCACCGCCCACGTAGAGCACCGGACGGGACGCTGTCGCCAGCAGCCGCGCGGCCTCACGCACCTGACGGGAGTGGGGCCGCGTGATCGGACGGTACCCCGGCAGATTGAGGTGCGGCGGCCAGCTGAACTCGATGTGCTGGTTCTGGGCGGACTTCGCGATGTCCACCAGGACCGGGCCGGGCCTGCCCGTCGAGGCGATGTGGAACGCCTCCGCGAGGCGCTGCGCGATCTCGGCCCCGTCCTTGACCAGGAAGGAGTGCTTCGCGTGCGGCAGGGTGGCACCGACGATGTCGGCCTCCTGGAAGGCGTCCGTGCCGATGAGAGGTGCGTTGACCTGCCCCGTGATGGCAACCATCGGCACGGAGTCCATGCTCGCGTCGACAATCGAGGTGGCGAGGTTCATGGCGCCCGGGCCCGACGTGGCGATGCAGACGCCCACGCGTCCGGTCGCGCTCGCGTACCCTTCCGCGGCGTGCCCGGCGCCCTGCTCATGGCGGACGAGGATGTGACGCAGCTTCCTGGAGTCGAAGATGGCGTCGTACACCGGCAGGATCGCGCCACCCAGCAGCCCGAAGACCGAGTCGACGCCGAGTTCCTCCAGCGAGCGTACAACCGCCTGGGCCCCGGTCATGTGCTGCGTGACAGGCTTGGCTGCGCGTGCGGCGACGGACGAGGGGAGGACTCTCTCACCCGTAGTGGTCATCGCTGGACCTCCTTCTCTGGTGGTAGTGCGGCTGGATGGGCATGAAAAACCCCCTGGGCGGGCTCCTCGCCACGGCAGGGGGTGCACAGCGTCAGGCGCACGCTGTGCGTCGCTTCGATACTCGCTGCATGCACCGACCTTACACAGCGCCCACGCCCGAGCAGCCCCCCGTCTCGCATCGTGGTCCACGGAGCCGAAACTCGACCACATCGTGAGACGAGCTGAGGCCAGCGCGCTGCACGGTTCAGGACTCCATCACCCGGATCAGTGCGGAGTCGTCAGCAGTGGTGGGACGTTCGCAGGAAGACCTGCTCGGCGGCCGACGCCACGGGAGTCGGAACCGCCATCGCGCGCGCCACCGCGAGGGCGACGCCGAGATCATCCGCTGTGAGGTCCAGCCTGTTCACGAGCTGCGGGGTGATGCCCTCCACAGCCTCGACCATCCGGGGCCCACGGTCGGCGACCATGTAGGACGCGGCCGCCCCGGACCCCAACGCCCGGAGGGTCACCTCGGGGTCAAGACCGAGGGAGGAAGCGAGGGTGAGCGCCTCGGCCACCCCGACCAGGTTGACCGCGGCGAGGAGGTGGTTCACCGCCTTCATGGCCTGTCCATCGCCCACCCGCTGCCCCACGTGGATCAGGGTGGAGGCCACCTGCTCGAGGACCGGTCGCGCCGCCTCCAGCGGCGCGGGCGGCGCACCCGCCAGGGCCACCAGCTCCCCACGCCGCGCACGATGCCCGCCACCCGAGATGGGGACGTCAACCAGGTGGACGCCCCGGGGCGCCAGGAGTCCGGCCACCCGCTGAATCTCCCGGACGCCCACGGCCATGAGGACGCAGACCACTGTGCCGGGGGTGAGAGCGTCCGCGATGCCCGTGCCCCCGAACAGCACGGTCTCCAGTTCGTCGTTGCCCCGTACCGCGATCAGCACGGCGGTGGCGTCCCGGACCGCCTCGCGAGCGGAGAGTGCCACGGACACGCCGTCCTGGGCCGCAATCTCGCACCGGTTCCGGTCCACGTCGTAGCCGACGACGTGGAATCGCTCCGCGAGACGGGCCGCGACGGGCAGGCCCTTGGAGCCGAGTCCGATGACGGCCACGATCTCCCCCCGCGCGGGCGCCACCTCGCCCGGCACGACGGCAGCCGCTGCTGCGCGGCTGGGAGGTTCCCGACCGGAGAGCTTGTCGACGACATCCGCCAGACCGTCGTCGTCGCCCACGCCGCCGGCGTAGACCACGAACGGGATGCCGGCGATGGCTCCCGCCAGTGGCTCCCAGAGCGAGACGACGCCGTCGAGCATGGGGCCGCGCACGATCGCGCGGCGGACGCCCAGACCCTGCGCGGCGTAGGAGGTGATGGACCCCCCGCGAGCCACGACGAAGCTGAGCTTCCGCGCCTTGGCGATGCGGTAGGCGATCTCGTTCACCGCGCGCCCGACACGCGGATCGATGGCGAAATCGCCCTTGGCCTCGGTGTCGACGTGCATCTCGGTGAGCCGCACGAGGACATTGCCGACGTCCAGACCCTCGATCGCCCGAACGACCACCTCCTCGATGTGCCCCTCCCGCCGGGAGTCCAGCACCGCCGGCACGGACACCGGGATCTCCCGAACGGGGTGCCGTTGCTCCAGCACACGCACCTGTCGTTTCGTGAGCTGGTTCGGCGTTCCCACCAGGATGAGTCCGCTCCGCGCGCCCGCGGTGCCAGCCGACTGCCTGATGGCTTCGACGTCGTCGGCCGTCAGGGGTCGGTGCACGGGTTGTCCGATCAGGGCACGCGGGAAGGGGGGCCCGACCCGTTGCACGAACCTCTTGCCAGCCGCCTCGGCCATGAGGAGGCCGATGGCGATGGAGCGGAGGTCCTCCTCGGTCACCGCGTCCACCACGATGGGCTCCCCGTGACGTGCCTTCATGAGCTCGGCGGCGACCGCGGCCGGGGAGTGGCGAACCGTGCCCAGCTTGATGCTGCGGATCGTGCCGGCGTCAAAGCGTCCCCGGGTCCGCTCCGCGATCCATTCCCGAAGATCGGAGCTCGTGTACGGGAAGCGGGGCTCGCGTCCGAAGCGCGTCTCGCCGACCGGCGTGAAGGTGCCGGGCCACTCCGACACGTAGTGCACGGAGTTGACCGTGATGCGCCCGGCCTCGGGGAACGCCGGGACCATCAGGACGCCGTCGACCTTTGCGCTGGTGGCCGATTCGATGGCGTTGACCAGAATGTCGACGTCGAGCGGGTAGTGGCCCCGGAGTGTCGAATCCGACCTCAGGACCAGGTCCACGTCGGCGTTCATGCGGCCGGAGACCTCGAGGACCGTGGAGAGCACCTCCAGGAGCCGGTCCTCCGCTGCCGCCGGCGACAGGGCACGCGTGTTGGTCACGATATAGGTGGCCGGCGCGCGCTGGGACAGGGCCCACTCCACCTGATCCTCCGACCACGCGGTGAGGATGGGAATGTCGGCCATGGACTGGCTTCCCGAGGGGTGGTCGTCGATGACCACCAGGGGACGCGCTCCAGCCGCGCGTGCCCGCACGACATCATCAGCTGTCAGCTCCAGCGGCTCGGGTGCGCCGGTGAGCAGTTCAACCTTGGTCGGCATGGCCACCTCCTGGAGCGGGCGAGAGTGTGGCCACCATCATTCCCCAATCCGGGAGTGGTTGCCGCGCGGGTGGACCCCCGCGTCAGGGGGACCCCGCGTGACGGTTGAGCCCAATCGGGCGTCCATGCAACCGGGACTGGCGTCGGCCTGCCCGTAGAATCCCTGCAGCGCTCTGAAAGGGAGACTGTGAACACGGTGTTTTCTGTCCTTGCCGACCTGCCCCTCATCTTCCTGTTCCTCGTGATCAGCGCGGGCATGGCCTTCGGCCACCTCAAGGTGAAGGGGATCTCCCTCGGAGCCGCAGCGGTTCTGTTCACGTCCATCGCGTTGACTGCGTGGGCCCTCGCCAACGGCCACGAGTTGCACGTCCCTCACGAGGTGGGGTCCATGGGGCTGGCGCTGTTCGCCTTCGCCATCGGCATCACCTCGGGGCCGAGCTTCTTCCACGTCATGCGAACGAGCGCCAACGTCGTGGGTGCCATGGTCGCCGTCCTCCTGGCGGGGGCCGGCGTCACCGTCCTTCTGGGGAGAGGGTTCGGGATGGAGCCCGCCCTCATCGCCGGCACCTTCGCGGGCGCGCTCACGAACACCCCCGCCCTCGCCGCTGCCGGCGCCGCCAGCGGAGATCCCGCGACCGCCACCGTGGGGTACTCGATCGCGTACATCTTCGGAGTCCTGGGGATGATCGGGTGTGCCATGGCGGCGCTCTCCTACAGGAAGACCGACACCGACGCCCCCTCCCCGATCATCAACCGCACGATCAGGGTCGAGCGCGACGACAACCTGTCGCTCGCCGAGATCCACGCGACGCTGGGAGAGAAGGTCCAGTTCTCCCGGCTGCGGCGCGGAGAGGACGGGCCGATCACTCACCCGCGGAGTTCGGACCGCATCTATCGGGACGACCTCATCACAGTCGTGGGGCCTGAGGCCGATGTGCGGCGGGCAGTGGACTACCTGGGGCACATCTCCTCGCATTCCCTGCTGGCCGACCGGCGCTACCTCGACTTCCGCCGCGTCACGCTCTCGAACCCGAAACTCGCCGGGCGGACCATCGCCGAACTCGGTCTGGAGGAGACCTACGGGGCCACGATCTCGCGGGTCCGCCGCGGCGATGTGGACATGGTCGGTGAACCCGGCACGGTCCTCGTGCTCGGCGACCGCGTCAGGGTGGTGGCGCCCACGGCCAAGATGGAGGCCATCTCCAAGTACTTCGGCGACTCGTCGCGGGGCCTCTCCGACATCAATCCGGTCGCCCTCGGCGCGGGGATGGCCCTGGGGCTCTTTCTGGGCCAGATCCAGATCCCGGTGGGGGGCCAGTCATTCGCCATCGGGTCTGCGGCAGGCACCCTCATCGTGGGACTGCTCATGGGCCGCATCGGGCGCCTCGGGAGCGCGAACATCACACTCCCCAACACCGCATGTGCCGTGCTCCAGGAACTCGGTCTCCTCATCTTCCTCGCCTATGCGGGCGCGAACGCCGGGAGCCAGATCGCGAATGCGTTCTCCTCGGGGGCGTGGATCCAGATCTTCATCGTCGGCGCCGCCACCACGGCGACCGTGGGGCTGGGACTCTACCTCACGATGCGTTACCTCATCCGGATGGGAGGGACA
>JALHDK010000190.1 GCA_022838965.1 Actinomycetales bacterium
GCGGAGTACGACGCCCTGCTGGACGAATTCATGGAGGCCGTCACGCAACGATTCCCGCAGGCGTTGATCCAGTTCGAGGACTTCGGCAACGCGAATGCGTTCCGGCTGCTGGCGCGCTACCGGGACCGGTACTGCACGTTCAATGACGACATCCAGGGCACCGCTGCCGTCGCGCTGGCCGGCCTGATCTCGGCCCTGCGTGTCACCGGAGGAAGGCTTGCCGACCAGCGACTGCTGTTCCACGGTGCGGGAGGCGCCGGCCTGGGGATCGCCAACCTCGTCGTGGCCGCCATGGTCGAGGAGGGCCTCACGACGGCCGAGGCTCGGGCCCGCTGCTGGTTCGTGGACTCTCGCGGTCTTGTCGTCGCGAGTCGTGGTGACCTGACCGGGAACAAGCGGCCGTTTGCTCATGAGGCTGCGGCTGCTGGTGATCTGGTGGCTGCGGTGGGGGCGGTGCGGCCGACGGTTCTGGTGGGGGTGTCGGGTCAGCATGGTGCGTTCACGCAGGAGGTGGTGCGCCGGATGGGGGAGGTGAATGAGCGGCCGGTGATTTTCGCGTTGTCGAATCCGACGTCGAAGGCGGAGTGTACGGCGGCGCGGGCGTATGAGTGGTCGGGGGGTCGGGCGGTGTTCGCGTCGGGGAGTCCGTTCGCGCCGGTGGAGTGTGGGGGGCGGGTGTTGGTGCCGGGGCAGGGGAACAATGCGTACATTTTCCCGGGTGTGGGTCTGGGGGTGATCGCGGTGGGGGCGTCGCGTGTCACGGATGAGATGTTCATGGCGGCGGCGCGGGCGTTGGCGGGTCAGGTGTCGGAGGAGCAGGTGGCGCGGGGGAGTGTGTATCCGCCGTTGCGGGAGATTCGTGAGGTGTCGGTGGGGATCGCGGTCGCGGTCGCGGAGGTGGCGTGTGCGCAGGGTGTGGCGCGGGTGTCGCCGCCCGCCGACCTGGAGGCGCACATCCGCGCACACATGTTCAACCCCGTGTACTGACCCGTCGCCGAAAGCGGCGTCCGCGAGTCCACGTGGCCGCCGGAGCAGTGGCATGCTCGGAGCATGGAGCTCACCAGCGCGACAATCCTCCCGGGATCCCCGATACCCCTGCGCCACTGCGGCCCGGCGTGCGGCGGCCAGAACATCTCGCCGCCGCTCCGCTGGAGTGGAACCCCCCGGGGAACCCGGTCCTGCGCCGTCCTGTGCATCGACCCGGACGCCCGCATCGCGGGCGGCTGGTGGCACTGGGTGGTGTACGACATCCCCGCAGGAACGGTCGAACTCCCGGAGGGGGGTCCCCTGCCCGCCGGATGCAGGGTGTGGCGGAACGACTACCAGCGGGAGCAGTGGGACGGACCGTGCCCGCCGCCCGGTCCCGCCCATCACTATCACTTCACGGTCCACGCCCTTGACGTCCCGACCCTGCTCATGCCCCGGGATAAGGCGAGCGTCCGCGCGCTCATCGCGTCGCATTCGCTCGCCGAGGCAACGCTCATCGGAACGTTCGGACGGCCCCGCCGGTAGCGCCCGCCCCAAGTCGCCGCCGGATTCAGCCCCTGAATCCCGCCGCTGTGCAAGGGTATGGGCATGATCTCGCAACGGAATCTGGAGGCAGTCCGTGTGGCGGCCCGGGCGGTCGCCGCAGTGATGCGTGGCGCGACCATCGCGGACCTCCGGCTCGATGAGCCTGTGCCATCCGTACCGCGCGAGCCCGATTCCCCGGCCGCGGAGGAGGCGTCGGGGGAGGCGGCGCTCCCGGCACCGCCCGTGCCCCGTCCGGAGGCGTCATGGACGCGCCAGACCCCGTTTGACCTCTGGTTCGTCACCTGGGCCGGGGTCTGGGCCGACTCCGCGCTGCGCTGGCGTCACGCGGCCGACCTGGCGCCCACCGGGGACGCCGCGGCCGACGCCGCAGTGATGCGGCTCACGGAGGACGAGTGGTGCGCCCGGATGCGGGAGGTGCGGGGGCCCGACGGCACACGCTTCTCCGAGCACGACGTCGCGGTGATGTACGAGCAGTTCACGGTGGGGTGGCAGAGGGAACTCTCGCGCCGCTGGGCGGTGATCCAGTCGTTCGCCGAGGTGCTGGAGCGCGGGGACACCCTCACGGACTGGATGGTGCGCGCCCGCGTCGACGTCATCTCCAGGTGGCGCTACGAGGAGCAGTCCAGTCCACAGGGATAGCGTTCCAGTCCGGCGGGGCCGGGTAGTGGAGCGGGTTCGACTCCGGCAGGAGGTCCACCGGCCCCTCCAGGAAGGGACGGCGGGGCGCCAGCGGCGGTGCCAGGGCGGCCCAGCCCGCCAGGTCGCGGACCGCGACGCCGCGGAAGCTCGGGTGGCACACGCCGAGCGCTCCCACGCCGCGCAGCGTGTCCTCCAGCTCCGCCGCCGAGGTGAAGGACCCGGCGGAAACGGCGATCCGGACATGCCGGGGACGGACGGGCGTGTGCAGGGCGTCAGCCCGAGTGAGGACGGGGCGGCAGTCCGCCAGGATTGCCTCCGGTGACGTCCGGCAGGTCGTGACGGTCACCCCGACGGAACGCGCGAGGACGTCGTCGACGACGGTGGCGTGGGTGAGACCCTTGACGGCGTCCCACCCGGCGGGGAGGTCGACCTCGACCTCCTGGCACCCGAACTGGTCGAGGAGGGTGACACAGCGTTCCACGTGCGTGGCGTCGGGCCCGTGCGTCGGCGCGGGCCAGTCGCGGGCGACGTCGAGGTGCATCCGACGGAACAGCCGACTCGCGCGGACCCGGTCTCGCCACCGACGTGCCGCCGCGTGGTCCAGCGCCCACCCCGGTCCCGTGGCCAGGGCCGAGAGGGCGATCGAGCGTCGTCCGGCCAGTTCCGCGAGGCGACGGAACACGGGCAGGTCCGGGGCCGGCTCCGCGGGGACCGCGACGAACAGCTCCCGCACCTGCAGGTGGACCGCCGTGCGGATCACGTCCTCCGGGTCTCGTGGATCGCTGACCCAGGTGGCGCGGCCGGTCATCGGGCTGCGCGTGACCATGCCGGCGGCACCCCCGGGCGGGGAGGGTGTGCTGGGGGTCATCGGGCTCCTTCGAACGGCAGCGACGCGCCGGGCTGCTGGGCACATCTACGGTAGCGAGTCCGGGGCCCCGCCACGGCCCGAGTCAGGCGCGGTCGCCGGGAGCACGCGACGTCCGCAGCGAGCCGGGCGGGACGGTGGACCCGAAGGGATGGGACCTGCGGAACTCGCACACGGCGCAGAGGGTGTCTCCCGCGGGCACCCGGCCACCACAGCGCGAGCACGTCGCCGTGTTCACCCTGGCCAGCTCCACCTCCCGGTCCTGCAGGACATCCTCCCAGCAGAGGGGTCCGGCGATCCGCAGGGCGCCGGGATCACAGCGATCCACGCAGATGCCGCAGCCGCTGCACCGTGCCGGATTGACCCGGAGCACCACTGCCCCGTGGCCCGGTTCCCCGTCCGCCGGTGTGGCGTCCGTCAGTGTGAGAGCCTCCTCGGGGCACGCCCGGACACACACGCCGCAGGCGACGCACCCCGCGGCCCTCAGCAGCGCGCCAGGCGCCGGCACGGCGGAGAGGTCGGTCTCCGGTGCCCGGGCCGCCAGCGCCCGGGCTGCGGCAACGAACCGTCGGTGCGGCGACAGGCCCTCCGGAGGCAGGGCCGGCGTGCCCGTGCGGGGGAGCAGCAGCAGGGCGCGACGCGGGACAGGCAGGTGGGAGGCATCCAGCACCGGGCGGCCGCGCCCCGGGGGGACGGCGTCGACCAGCTCGATCCGGGCGCCCCCGAGTGCCGCCGTCAACGTGACGCCCACCTGATGCCGAGCCCGCGTGCGTGCGGGAGCGCGACAGCCGTCGAGTCGGAGCCGAACCAGCGAGCGTCATGGGGGCGCGAGCCTGATTCTCCCCGTTGGAGTGCCGCTGGATGCCCCAGCCCTGGTTGACCGAACA
>JALHDK010000191.1:0-3903 GCA_022838965.1 Actinomycetales bacterium
TGCTGAGGTCCACGCGGGAGCGCACGTAGTCGGTGAGGATCGGCATGGCGAACAGGTGGTCCACCGGGCCGTCGAAGAAGCCCTGGGTCTGCGCGGCGTGCAGGTCCACGCTCATGAGCCGGTTGGCGCCCGCGGTCCTGAAGAGGTCGGCCACGAGGCGCGCGGAGATGGGCTCGCGGCCGCGGTGCTTCTTGTCCTGGCGGGCATACGGGTAGAAGGGCGCCACCACGGTGATGCGCTTCGCCGAGGCCCGCTTCAGGGCGTCCACCATGATCAGCTGCTCCATGAGCCAGTCATTGATCGGATTCGTGTGGGACTGCAGCACAAAGGCATCCGCGCCGCGGACGGACTCGTTGAACCTGACGTAGATCTCGCCGTTGGCGAAGTCGTAGACCGTGGTGGGGAGGAGTTCGATGCCGAGTTCCGCGGCCACCTGCTCGGCGAGGGCGTGGTGTGCCCTGCCGGTGGCGAGCACCAGGCGCTTCTCGCCGTGGGTGATGATCCCGCTCACTCGGCGGCACCTTCCGCGCCAGTAGCCGCCTCAGCGGCCCTGGTGCCCGGCCGGGAACGCTCCACCCAGCCCTCGATGGTCCGCTGGGAGGCGGTGTTCACGGCAAGCGCGCCGGCGGGCACGTCGCTGCGGACCACGGTCCCGGCGCCGGTGTAGGCGCCGTCACCGAGCGCCACGGGGGCCACCAGCAGGGTGCCCGAACCGATCTGGCAGTGGCTGCCGACCGTGCTGCGGTGCATGCGGACGCCGTCGTGGTTGACGAAGATCGTGCCCGCCCCCACGCGCGTCCCCTCCCCGATCTCGGCGTCCCCCACGTACGAGAGGTGCGGAACCGCGGCGCCCGCGCCGATGGTGGCGTTGCGGGTCTCGACGAAGGCGCCGAGACGCCCGCCTGCGCCGACGTAGGTGCCCGGCCGCAGGAAGGCGAACGGCCCGACCCTCGCCTCCCGGCCGATCACCGCCAGCGAGGCGTGGGTCCGCACCACCGACGCGCCCTCCCCCACCTCGACGTCGGTGAGGGTGGTGTCCGGGCCGATGGTGGCGCCGGTCTCGATCCGGCAGGCGCCGTGCAACTGCACGCCGGGGAGGATGGTCACATCGGGGGCAAGTTCGACGTCGACGTCGATCCACGTGGTGGCCGGGTCGATCACGGTGACGCCCCCCCGCATCCACTCCTCGACGATGCGACGGTTCATCTCCTTGGCCAGGGCGGCGAGCTGCACCTTGTCGTTGGCGCCCTCGACGGTCCAGGAGTCCTCCACGGCCACCCCGGCAACCCGCAGGCCCCGCTCGTGGGCGATTCGGACGACATCGGTGAGGTAGACCTCGCCCTGGGCGTTGTCCTGCCCCACCTCCGCGAGCGCCTCGGACAGGACGGCGCCGTCGAAGACGTACACGGCCGCGTTGACCTCGGTGATGGCGCGCTGCTCCTCGGTGGCGTCCTTCTCCTCCACGATCCCGACCACGGCGCCGCCCTCACGGACGATGCGGCCGTAACCCTTCGGGTTCGCGAGGTGCGTGGTGAGGACGGTGACGGCATTGCCGTCCTCGGCGTGGCAGCGCAGCAACTCGGCGAGGATGCCGCCGTCGAGCATCGGGGTATCGGCAGCGGTGACGACGATCGGGCCGGAGACGTCCGCGCCGTCCGCCACGAGGCGCTCGAGGGCGCACTGCACGGCCCGGCCGGTGCCCGGAATCTCGTCCTGGTCCGCGATGAGCACGGAGTCGTCGAAGCCGAGGGCGTCCGCGGCGACGCGGTCCCGCTCGTGGCGCACCACGACGCAGAGCCGCTGCGGGTGGACCTGCCGCCCGGCGGCGATGGCGTGTCCGAGGAGGGTGCGCCCGGCGACCGAGTGCAGGACCTTGGGAAGGCTGGACTTCATGCGAGTCCCTGCGCCTGCGGCGAGGATGACGACGGCGGCGGGCAGTTGGTCCACTGCGACTCCCTTGGGTGTGCCATGCCCCTGGCGGGCCAGTCACCGGCCATTCTAGCCCCGGGCGCCGTCCCGAACCGGCGGACCCGGAGGAGGGGGACGGGCCGGTTCCGCCCCCAGGATTCGAACCCGAACCAAAGGCTCCAAAGGCCTCTGTGCTGCCATTACACCAGGGCGGAGCGCGCCGGCTGCTCCGGCGGCCCCTCCATTTTGCCAGACCCGCGCCTGGGGAGGCACCGGGGCCTGCCAGACTGGGGAGGTGGGCGACCCGTTCGTGCTGCTGACCGCCGTGGCGGCCGCCATTGCTGCCGTGGCGCTCACGAGCTGGATGACGCGGGTGGCGGACGCGGAGTCCCCCTGGCTCGCGTCGGGGCTGCACCCGATCCTGGCCGGCCTCGGCGGAGCGGGTGGAGCGCTGATCTCGGGGACGTGGGTGGAGGCGCTCACCCTCGGGGCGGCGGCAGTGTCCTTCGCGCTCCTCGCCGTCATCGACCAGGCGACCTTCCGCCTGCCGAACGCTCTCGTGGGGCCGACCTACCCGGTGCTCTACCTCGGCCTGGCGGCCGCGGCGGCCATCGGCGGCGAGTGGCCGCGGCTCGGGCGGGCGCTCGCCGGCGGGGCGGTGCTGCTGGTCGGCTACTTCATCCTTGCGTTCATCAATCCCGCAGGTCTGGGGCTCGGGGATGTCAAGCTGGCAGGGCTGCTCGGTGGTGTGCTGGGGTGGTTCGGCTGGCCGCACCTTCTGGCCGGAACACTCGCCGGGTTCCTCGTGAGCGGTGCCGTGGGGGTCGTGATCCTCATCACCGGTCGAGGGGGTCTCACGTCCGATTTCCCCTTCGGGCCCTGGATGATTCTCGGCACAGCGGGGGGACTGATGTGGGGATTCCTCGTCACACCCTGACCGATGATCGTCGCCCATCCCGGCCCGAGACGCCACCGACATCCCGCAATCCTCAGTGGCGGTGGTGACCGCTGAGGTCGAGTGGCGCCACGGGTCCCGCATGGCGCGCGTGACATGATGGCCTCATGACCGACCCGAAGCGTCCCTCCCGCATGACCGGGTCCCAGCGCCGCGAACAGCTCCTCGCCGTGGGCCGGGAGATCTTCGCCGAGAAGGGATTCGAGGGCACCAGCGTCGAGGAGATCGCCGCCCGCGCGAAGGTCTCGAAGCCCGTGGTCTACGAGCACTTCGGCGGCAAGGAGGGCATGTACGCCGTCATCGTCGACCGCGAAGTCCAGCGCCTCACCGGCGCGATCATCGGTGCCCTCGCCGGCGGCGGCCACCCGCGCGCCGTCCTCGAACGCACCACCCTCGCCCTGCTCGACTACATCGAGGAGCACACCTCCGGCTTCCGGATCCTCGTGCGGGACTCCCCCGTCGCCCAGGCCACCGGCACCTTCTCCTCCCTCATCGGCGACGTCGCCACCCAGGTCGAGCACCTCCTCGCCCGCGAGTTCAAGCGCTCCGGCTACTCCACCTCCGCCGCACCGCTCTACGCCCAGATGCTCGTCGGCATGATCGCCCTCACCGGCCAGTGGTGGCTCGACACCCGCTCACCAAAGAAGGACGAGGTGGCCGCCCACCTCGTCAACCTGGCGTGGAACGGCCTCCACGATCTCGAGAAGAAGCCCGCCCTCACCACGAGCCGCCGGGAGCGCCCGCCGCGGCCCGCACCCCAGCCCGCTGACAGCCCGGACGAGAACGCATGAGGGACCTCGAACTCCGCGGCCTCTCCCGGAGCTTCGGCAGCGTCCGCGCCCTCGACAATCTCTCCCTGACGGTCCGGGAGGGCGAAATCTACGGCTTTGTCGGCTCCAACGGTGCCGGGAAGACCACCGCCATGCGCATCGCGCTCGGCGTTCTCGCCGCGGACGCGGGCGAGGTCCTCTTCGCCGGCCGCCCCCTCGATCTCGAGACCCGCGCCCGGGTCGGCTACATGCCCGAGGAACGCGGCCTCT
>JALHDK010000191.1:3998-4682 GCA_022838965.1 Actinomycetales bacterium
GCCTCCTCATCCTCGACGAGCCGTTCTCCGGCCTCGACCCCGTCGCCGTCGACGTCATGTCCCAGGTCCTCCGCGACCAGGCCGCGGCCGGCGTGCCCGTCATCTTCTCGTCCCACCAGCTCGACCTCGTCGAACGCCTCTGCGACCGTGTGGGCATCATCAGAAACGGGGCCATGGTGGCGGAGGGCACGATCGAGCAGCTCCGGACCACCGACCGCCAGCGCCTCCTCGTCCGCCTCGACGGCGTCCCCTCCTGGTCCCCGGCCATCCCCGGGGTGGCCGTCGTCGAGACCGCGCGCGACGGCGTCGCCGGCGTCCGCGTGATCGCGGAGATCGCCGCCGGGGACGTGGCCGCAGAGCAGGCGCTGCTGCACGCCGCGGCGGCCGCGGGCGCGGTACGCGAGTTCGCCCCGGTGCGGCTGCGGCTCGCCGACCTGTTCCGGCATGTCGTCATCGGCGACGAGGGGGTGGCAGCATGAGCCGCATCGCCCTCGTCACCCGGCGGGAGGTCATCGCCAGCCTCACGAAGAAGCCCTTCATCATCGCCACCGCGATCATGGTGGTGCTGATCCTCGCAGGCGCGTTCGTCGCGGACTACTTCGCCGGGCGTGCCGCCGCGGACGCGGAGGTCCGCACTCTGGGGATCACCGACTCCGTGGCCGGGATGGCTCCCCTGATCGTGGC
>JALHDK010000192.1 GCA_022838965.1 Actinomycetales bacterium
TCGTCGATGCGCTCGGTGGCCGCCGCGACCAGCGTGTCCACGAGGGTGGAGACCTCCACCCCCTGCTGCTCGGCCACGTCGGCGAGCGTGCTGCCGTCGCGGAGCAGGTCGAGCAGCGCGTCGGTCTCCAGTCCGAGGGTTTCCGCCGCCACGCTGAGGTCCATTCCGCCGCGCATGCCGGCCGGCCCGCCAGGACCGCCGCCCATCCCGCCGTGCCCACCGGGGCCGCGGAAGACGTCGGACTGATCGAGTGTCTCGGCCACCTTGTCGGCCTGCGCCTGCGTCAGGGTGCCGTCGGACACGAGTCCCGCTAGCGCCTCCTTCAGCCGCGTCAGGCGATCGCCGAACGTGCGGGACTCCGACGTGCCGGCGTCGTCCGCGGCGTCGTCGGCGATCGCCGGGACGACGACGCCCAGTGTGAGTGCCAGGCCCGCGGCGCCCGCCAGCGCCGCGGCGATTCTCGGTGTTCTCTGCATAGGTGATCTCCGTTTCCCGGGCCGCCGGTCGGCCCTCGCACACCATCCTGCGACCGCAACCTGACACGGATTTCGGGGGAGGCTGTGATTCCGCTGTGTCATCCGGCCGGGGAGCCCCCCCGCCCCGTGGCCGGTCAGGAGTTCCGGCGCGCCACGGACGCGGAGAGCGCGGTGGCGAAGCCGCACCACGCCGCGTACAACCCCAGCCCCACGGCCTTGCCCGGCCCGGCCGCCGCTCCCCGGCGTGCGAGGTCCGCGGCACTCGCCGTGAGAACGCCCGCCACCACCGTCGCCGCCAGTGGGTTGCGGGCCCGGAAGAAGACCCCGGACCAGGCCGCGTTGAGCGCGAGGTTCGCGAGCAGGGCGGCCCAGAACGCCTCGGCCTCACCCTCCTCGCCGTCCTCGGTCAACTCGGCGATGGTGGTAGTCGACGCCAGCGTGATGATCCCGTACAGCCCCGTCCACACGATCGGGAACGCCGCTGCGGGCGGCTGCCACGGGGGCCGTGACAACCCTTGGTACCAGCGCGAGGTGGGGTCGCTGAGCACCGAACCGGCCAGCGCCGTTGCCCCGACGGCGCTGGCCACGCGGCGGAACGTGCGGCGCCACCGCTGGGGGTCGAGGGTGGCGACGGCGGCCCGGATGGCGTCGTCGTAGCCCGTGAGGCCCCCGGGTGGGAGGCCGAGATCGCGGGTGGCATCGTCCTCGTGGCACACCGCGTCGTGGATGAGCGACCCGACGAGCGGCCGCGCCACGCCGGAGAGCACCGGCGTCACGAGCCCCACCCAGTGCGAGGCCAGTTCCGGCGTCAGCACGGGGACGGTGCGGATGAACCGCCCACCCAGGCCGGTGACCTCGGCGTACCGCTTCATCATGTCGGCGTAGGTGAGGACGTCGGGACCGCCGATGTCGTAGGTCCGGTTGACATCCGGAGGCAGATCCGCGGCGGCGGCGAGGTAGTGGAGCACGTCGGCGATCGCGATCGGCTGGATGCGGTTGCGGAGCCACTTCGGCGCCACCATCACCGGGAGCCGCTCGGTGAGATGGCGGAGCATGTCGAAGGACGCCGATCCCGCTCCGAGGACCACGCCGGCCTGGAGGACCGCCGTCGGCACCCCGGAGCCGAGGAGGATCTCGCCGACCTCCACCCGGGAGGCGAGATGGGGCGAGAGCTCGCCGGTCGGGTGCAGGCCGGAGAGGTAGACGATGCGCTGCACGCCAGCCCGGGCCGCGGCCGCCGCGAACGTCCGGGCGAGCAGCCGGTCGCGGGTGACGAAGTCGCCCTTGCCGTCCATGGAGTGCAGGAGGTAGTAGGCCACAGCGACGCCGTCGAGGGCGCGGGCCAGCACCTCGGGGTCGTCGGCCGAGCCGGTCACCACCTCCACCCCGGAGTACCAGGGCTGTCGGCGGAGCTTCGCCTCGCTGCGTACCAGCACCCGGACGGGCCGGCCCCGCTGCAGCAGCGCGGGCACGAGGAGTCCGCCGATGTATCCGGTCGCGCCGGTGACGAGCGCGCGTCCGGGAACGGGCGCGCGTCCGGGAACGGGGGGAGCGGGAGCGGCGGGAGCGGGAGCGGGAGCGGCGGCCAGTGATTCCGTCATGTCAACTCCAGAGGTTCAGGGCGGGCGGAAGCAGGAAGAGCATCCCGAGGGACCAGGTGAGGTGCGTGACGATGGGGCCCACCACGCCGCCGGTGACGCGCCGCTGCAGGCCCACGAGGGTGCCGAGGACGGCGGCAGCGAACACCAGCAGCGCCACGCCGGTGGGAACGGTGGCCAGCGCGTACACGACGGTGGTGACCAGCACCGCGTGCCGGCGCCCCACGGCGGAGTACAGTCCGCCGCGGAAGAACAGCTCTTCCGCCACACCGTTGACCGCGGTGAGCACCGCGACGATCCACAGGGTGCCGTACCGGGCGTGGTCGAGGAGGGCCTCCACCGGTTCCCGCAGGACGGGGATCCGCGCCACGAGCGCGGCGCCCGCGAGGAACACCGCGAGCAGCGCCACGCCCAGGAGGGACGCCTGCAGGACCGGGTGACCCGTGCCGCCGGCGCGCGTGTGCGCCTGCCCGGCATAGATGCGCCCCGAAGCGAACGCGCCCACCGACCACACCGTCGCCACCCCGAGGGTGGCGGGGTAGAACAGCGGATTGCCCGGTTCGATCCGCAGCGCGAGGGCGAGCGCGCCGGCGCCCACCACGAGGGTCACGGCCGCGACCACCCGACGACGGCGAACGGCGGCGTCCGGCTCCCGGTGGTCCCGCTCCACCGGCTGGACCAGGGCGGCGCGGAAGAAGGCGCGCAGCTCGGCCACCGGGTTCACGCCCGCCATCTCACTCCTCCGGGGGGAACCCGAACGGGGCGATGGCGGGCAGATCGCCGTCGGAGAGGCGCTCGAGGACCCAGCGCTCGTGGGGAGGCATCGGCTCGGGAAGCCGTTCGAGGGGGAACCACCGCATCCCGGCGGCCTTGCCGTGCTCGCGCACGGCCGGCTGGCCCACCCAGGACCAGCACTCGAAGAAGAAGTCGACGCGCTGCTCCACCGGCGCGTCGCTGCCGTCCGTCCGGTGCAGCGTCGTCAGCGGCCTGAGGGCCGACGGCGGCACGGCCACCCCCGTCTCCTCCCGTGCCTCCCGCACCGCCGCGGCGACCACGGACTCGCCGGCCTCCACGTGCCCGGAGATCGCGGCCGCCCACCGCCCGTCCATGAAACCGGTGTTCCGGCGTTCCTGCAGCAGGATCTCCCCGTCCCGCCGGAGATAGACGTAGACGGCGGGGACGAGCCGGAAGCGGACGGTCATGGGGACAGGGTATGCGTCGTCGCTCCCGCCCGCGCCCCGTGCGGGGGCCGCTGCTATCCTGACGGCCATGGAGCCGGTCGCCGCCGCCGGAGCCCAGCGGCGCGCCGGCCACGTCGAGACCGAGGAGCTGCCGTGCACGTCCTCAAGCGCACCATCACCACCACCGCCCCGCCCGAGAAGGTGTTCCCCTACCTCGCCGACTTCACGAACGCGGTGGAGTGGGACGCCGGATCGGTGTCGTGCACCCGGACGTCGGGCGACGGCGGACCCGGGACGGTCTACCGGAACGTGTCGAGATTCGCCGGCCGCGAGGTCGAGCTGGACTACGTGGTCGAGCGGGTGGACCCGCCCAGGACCTTCGTGATCGTGGGCAGCAACGCCAGCACCACCAGCCACGACACCATCGTGGTGCGGCCCCGTGGCACCGGCTCGGATGTCATCTACACCGCGAGATTCACCTTCGCGAAGGGCGGCAAGGCGCTGGAACTCCTCCTGACCCCGCTGCTCGAGAAGCTGGGCAACGACACCGCGAAGACCCTCAAGAAAGCGCTGGACCGCCTCTGACCGTGCCTCCCCTCCGTC
>JALHDK010000193.1 GCA_022838965.1 Actinomycetales bacterium
AGCATCCGCAGCGCGCGCTCGCGCATCTCGGGAGAGTACTTCTGGTTCATCGTGTTCCATCCTTGCTTCAAGAACGGAACGAAACCCAGGCCGATTCACAGAGACCCGTCCAAAATCCTTGACACAGACCACGTGGACCAGGTGCGGACGCTGCTCGCCAGGCCGTGGGCCGGGTAGCCGCCCCACCCCGCGGCCACTCCCCCTTCACTCCTCCAGCCAGCCCTCGGCCTCCGCCTCAGCGAGCCGCTGCAGCACGCTGTCGATGTAGACCGCCCGGGCGGTGAGAGCCCCGGAGATCGCGGCCAGAGCGGCGGCGTGCGCGGCCGAGGCGGACGCAGCGGCGGCGTCCTTCTCCACGAGATGCTGCTCAGTGATGCTGGCCTGCCGCAGGGCCCGCTTGGCGGTATGGGAGGCGAGCCGGTCCAGGACCGCGAGCGAGTCCAGATCCAGCTTGTCGGCGAGCTCGGCGATGCGGGCGTGATCACCGCTCTCGTACGCGGTCTCCGCGGCGAGCGCCTCCAGGGACTCGCGTGTCGGATCGCTAGCCATCAGGCCCCCCTCCGGCCGGAGTCCGGGAACGGGTCAGCGGCCGGCGCATCGTCCCGGGGCGTCTCCCGCTCCTCCTCCCGCAACCGCGGCTCGGTGCGATTCTCCGGGCGGATGCCCCGCTTGTCGGCGTCCTGCAGCGTTGGCCCGAATCCCAGGGTGCGGCTGGGCCCGTCGATGAAGCCCAGAGACACCGGCATCCCGGTCTGCTGCGCCAGCCGATAGAACCCGGACTTCCAGTACCTCCCCCTGCTCCGCGTCCCCTCCGCCGCGAACACGATCACGAACGACTCATCCCCCCGCGCCGCCGTCGCCAACTCCTCCACGAGGCGGCCCGGGTGCGCCCGATCCACCGGGATCCCGCCCGTGGCACGGAGGAACCACCCCACCGGCCCCCGGAAGAGCTCCTTCTTCATCAGCACGCGCGGCCGCACGCCCGCGGACCACAGCAACCCCAGCGTCGCGACCCAGTCCCAGTTGGAGGTGTGCGGCGCCCCCACGAGGATGCCGGAGCGCGGGACCTCTCCCACGGTCCTCCACCGCGTCACCCGCAGCGCGGCGCGTGCGAGCGCACGTCGGATCGGCATCGGCCTGGCCATCAGCGGCTCTCCATGCCCGCACTCTAGTGCCCGACGGCGCCCGCTGACGCGGCGTCAACGCGCCACCCCCACACGCGCGGCGTCAACGCGCCACCCCCACACGCGCGGCGTCAACGCCCCACCCCCACGCCCGCGGCGGCGTCGTCACGCGAAGCTGAACACCGGCGGGAAGGCCACCACCACCACTGCCGCCCACGCCGCGTACACCGGGAGGTAGGACGTCTGCGAGCGCTCCAGCACCGCGAAGGTCCGCCGCCGGCGCAGGAAGCCCCACTGCAGCCACGCCGCCCAGGACAGGTTCACCAGCAGGATGAGGTTCAGCCCCAGTGCGGCGGTCTTGTTCGGGCTGAACCCGAACTCGGAGGTCCGGCCCACCATCGCCGCGAGCAGCAGCAGGTCCACCACGAGGGCGCTGACCAGCAGGACGAGCTGCAGCCAGTCGAACGGTCCCGGTGCGGCCAGCGGATCCCGCGCGGACATCGCGTAGAGCAGCAGGGCGAGAGTCAGCACCAGCACGAGGTCGAAGAGGATGAGGAACTCGCGTTCGGCGTCGATCGGGTTGCCGGTCACCGCCATGGCACCCAGGAACACGAGCAGCAGCAGCGTGGTGAGCGGGGTGAAGATCCTGGTCAGCACCGGTGCCATGTTCTCGATCACCGACTGCTTGGCCTCCACCAGCCACGCCGCGATCACCACCGCGCCCGCCGCGCCCGCCGGCAGGATCCACTCGAGAGCCACCTGCTCGGCACTCAACCCGATGGCGCTGAACGCACCCAGGGCGAGCCCCAGCAGGAGCCCGCCGCCGAGCGCGATGAGGACGTAGTAAATGGCCCATTCGCCCGTGAACCGGATGAAGTCCATGCGGCGCTCCGGCGAGCGCCACTCCCCGCCCACGTACGTCACCCCCACCACCAGCCACAACAGGATCGGCAGGTGGATCGCCACGAGCGCCTCGGTGTGGTGGAACCCGCCGAAGGGGTACGCATTCGCCGCCACCGCCGCCAGTCCGAAGATCCCGACGACGGCGCCCACCACCGCCCGCCCCAACCGCCGGCGCCAGGCGAACCAGCCCGCCAGGAAGGGCAGGACGAGCACGCTGGCATTGCGCGCGAAGAATCCGCCGTCCTCCTCCAGGTTCATACCGGCGAGCCGCGGAACGAGGACCGCCAGAGCGGCTCCCGCCGCGACGAGAACCGCACCCAGAAGGTCGCGGGACACCGCCGGGCGGGCGCCGGCGCCGTCGCCGGCGTCGGCGGGGCCGAGGACGAGTTGCTTCCACAGGCGGTCGGAGTGCGCCCGGGCGAACTCGCGGGAGAGGTCGTCGAGGCTGCCCATCCGCTTGACCGCCACGAGGAACGCCTCGTCCGGGGCGAGCCCGCCGGCCTCGAGATCCGCGACCTGGTCCCGCAGGTGATCCTCGAGCTCCTCCACATCCGCGCCGGCCACGGCGCGCCGGCGGTGCACGAACCCCCGCCAGGCGGCGATCTGCTCTTCCAGTCCGGGATTCGGGATGCGCTCGCCGAAAGCCGGCAGGCGGCGCTCTGTCATCGGGTTCATCCTTCCGATCCGCGAAGTTGGGTGGGGTGCAGAGGGCCGAGGCTCACGCCGCGCGGGACTGCCCGACCGGGATCGGCTGTGAGTTCGCGCCAGATGCTGTCGAGCGTGGCGGTCACGACGTCCCACTGCGCGCGGTGGTCCGCGAGCGTGGCGCGCCCGGCGGTGGTGATCGCGTAGTGCCTCCGACGGCGTCCGGTCGGGCCCTCGCCCCACCTCGCCTCCACCAGGCCAAGGCGTTCAAGACGGTGGAGCAGGGGGTAGAGCATGCCGTCGGTCCAGGTCATGCGGCCGGCGGAAAGCTCGTTCACCCGCTTGATGATCGCGTAGCCGTAGGAGTCCCCCTCGGCGAGGATGCCGAGCACGATCGGGGTGGCTGACGCGGCCACCAGGTCCTTGCCGATGTTCATCGCGCTCCTGATGCTCGGGGGGTGCAGAGGGTCCGGGCGTACGTCTCCTGCAGGCTCGCATCCCGTCTCCTCGCACATCTTTGCATAGTTCTACTATGCATAGTAGGGAGCGGCGTGGACCCCTTCATCGACCAAAGGAGAGCCCCGGGGAAGGAGTCTGCCGCCCCCCTCAGACCACCGCACCCAGGGGCCGGGGCAGGGCACGGGCCGCGGCCGCCCCGTCGTCGTGCAGCAGCAACGGCCAGGGGTAGGCATCGCACTGACGCACCACCGCGTCCCATGGCACCCGCCCGCCGCACCGGTGCAGGTAGTGGGCGAGCAGTCCCGCGGTGGCCCGGGCATCCCCCAGCGCGGCGTGCGCGTCCACCAGCTCCACCCCCGCGGCCAGGCAGCAGTCCACCAGCTTCTGGGTGGGCGCCTGCACGAACGTGCGCGACCACTGCATTGTGCAGAGCGCCGGGAACCCCTCCCCCAGCGGCAGCCCGGCACGCGCCATCTCCGTCGACACGAACCGCAGGTCGAAGGCCGCGTTGTGCGCCACGAACGTCCGGCCGGCGAGGGCAGCCATCACGTGCGGGGCCACCTCGCTGAAGGTGGGAGCCTCCGCCACGTCCTCCTGCCCGATTCCATGCACCCAGGACGGCCCCACGCCGCGCAACGGATTCACCAGCGTGCTCCACTCGTCCTCGTGGTTGCCGGCCGGATCGAGAAGCACGATCGCGATCTCGACGATCCGGTCGGTGCGGG
>JALHDK010000194.1 GCA_022838965.1 Actinomycetales bacterium
AGGCGAGCCGCTTCTTGATGTCCGTCTGGAAGAGGGCGAGCGTGGAGCCGTAGATGATCGTGACGGCGGCGGCCACGGCGAGGACGATGTCCATGCCGAGGTCGTGCGCGAAGGACGGTCCGTAGACGTCCTCGACGAGGCGCACCAGCCCGAACGCACCGGCCTTCACCACCGCGACCGCGTGCAGCAGGGCACTGACCGGCGCGGGAGCCACCATGGCCTTCGGCAGCCAGGAGTGCAGCGGCACCAGGGCGGCCTTGACTCCCATGCCCACCATGAGCAGGACGAAGATGACCCGCAGCTCGCCGTGCCGGGACGGGTCGATGCCCGCGAGATAGCCGCCCACGGTGAAGTCCTGGATGCCGCTGAGCCCGTAGAGCCAGATGATCGCGAACAGGAAGACGGCGCTGCCGGACAGGGTGTACCGGAGATACGTCCGGCCACCCCGGAAGGCCGCCGGGGTGCCGGTGTGGACCACGAGCGGCCAGGTGGCCAGCGTGAGCAGTTCGTAGAACAGGAAGAAGGTGAACAGGTTGCCCGCGGACGCCACCCCCATCGTGGCGGCCACGCACAGGCTGAAGAACCCGAAGAACCGCGCGCGGTTCGGCGAGTTCTCGAGGTAGGCGATCGCGTAGACGGTGGTGACCAGCCAGAGCACGGCGGACAGCGTGGAGAACAGCAGGCTGAGCGCGTCCGTGCGCAGGACCAGCTCCAGCGTGGGGAGCAGGGCGAGGCGGAACTCGGGCTCGCGCCCGTTGACCACCAGCACTCCGATCACGCCGATCAGCACCAGCTTCAGCACGGCCGCGCCGAGGTTCAGGGTGATCCGCAGCGCCTGGCGCCGCTCCCCCGCGAGGAAGATGAGCACGCCCGCGAGCAGCGACACCGACATGACCCCGAGCGGGAGGAAGGATTCGACCGCGGCCGTCACGGGGTCACCCCCGGGGGGAGTCCGAGGTCCAGCAGCATCACGAAGGGGGTGCCGGTCACGCCGAGGGCGATGGCGCCGAGCGCCAGACCGAGGGCGGCGAGGCTGGCCGTCCGGGGCGGGGCGGTGAAGGCGGGCACGTCCGCGACCTCGGACTGGAAGGACGTCAGCACGATCACCCGGAAGATGTACGCCGCGGCCAGGAGCCCGCTGACGATGACCACCGCCATCCAGATCCAGCCCTCCTGCTGCCACGCGGCGGTGACCAGAAGCCACTTGGCGAGGAAGCCCCCGCTGGGGGGCAGGCCCATGATGCTGATCCCGGCGAGGCCGAAGGCGAACAGGTCCACCGGGGTGCGGCGGTCCAGGTTGCTCAGGCGGCGCAGCTCGTCCGTGCCGAAGGCGCGCAGGATGTTGGCGGCGGCGAGGAACATGGCGGCCTTGGCGAGACCGTGGGCCACCACCTGCAGCGTCGCCCCGCGGAACCCCTGTGCGCTGGCGAGGGGGAACACCAGCATGATGTAGCCCAGCTGCGCCACCGTGGAGTAGGCGACCATCATCTTCAGCCGCTCCTGGGTGAACGCCGCCACCGACCCGTAGAGGATCGCCGCCGCACCGAGCGCGCCGAGAACCACCCCCGCGTCCGCGAGGTTCCACGTCGCGCCCGTCCAGAACCACACCCTCACGAGGATGTAGAGGGTCACCTTCACCACGAGCGCGGACAGCACCGCGCTGACCGGGCCCGGTGCGTTGCCGTGGGCGGCGGGCAGCCAGACGTGCAGGGGGAAGATCGCCGACTTCAGCAGCAGGCCCATCACCAGCAGGGTGATGGCCACGACGGCGAGGGGTCCGCCCTGGAGCCGGTCGCCGAGCTGGTAGAGGTCCAGCGTGCCTGCCTGGCCGTAGAGCATGCCGGTGGCCAGGAGGTAGAGCAGCGACGCCAGCAGGCCGAGCAGGAGGTAGCGCATCGCCGCGACCATGGCGTCCGGCTTGCCGGCCAGCGTGATCATGCCGACGGCGCTGAGGGTGACCAGTTCCAGCGTGACGTACAGGTTGAACAGGTCCGCGGAGAGGAAGAGCGCGTTGATGCTCGCGACGAGCACCAGCCACAACGACCAGTAGGTGACACCGCGGGGCTCGCCGATGCGGAAACTCGTGACCGAGTGCAGGGTGACGGCGAGCCCCACCACCGCGTTCAGCCAGAGCATCACGACAGCCAGCGCGTCCACCCGCCAGCGGATCCCCAGCGGCGCCTCCCAGCCCGCGATCGCCAGCTCGACGACGCCACCCGACCAGATCTCCGCCGTCAGCGGGACCAGCAGCACCGGGACCGCCACCATGACCGTGAGGGCGACGCCGACGGCGGCGCGGCCCCGCAGGAGGAGCAGCAGGAGGGCCGCGAGCAGCGGGAGGAAGACCAGCAACGGGAGCGTCATCATTCGCCCAGGTCCGTCCGCCCGGTCTCGCGCACGATCCGCACGAGCATGGCCAGCGCCAGGGCGGTGGAGGCCACCGCGATCACGATCCCCGTCAGCACGAGCGCCTGGGCGACCGGATCCGGCCCGGAGTCCGTGCCGCGGGACGCGGCCAGCATGAGGATGAACACGGCGCTCCCCATGATGTTGACCGCGATGACCTTGCGGAGCAGGTGGCGGGACATCAGCACGCCGTATAGCCCCACGGCGAAGACCGCTGCGGCCGCCATCACGTACACCGCGCTCACGGGGCACCTCGCCTGAGATGGTCCGCGCGGGCGAAGAGGAGGGTGAGGGTCACCGCGATCGAGATCATCATGGCCGTCTCGACAAGGTAGATGGCCCACTTCCCGGGCATGTCCAGCAGCGGGCGTCCGGTCAGGGTCACGCCGAGCCCCACGAGGATGAAGACGCCGACCCCCACCACCACCAGAAGGGTGGTCAGTCGGCCGGACTCCACGGCGGGGACGAGCCGGCCACTGAGGACGAGCAGCACTCCGGCGGCGGCCAGCACCGCACCCCCCTGGAACGCGCCCCCCGGCCGGTCGGCGCCCACGACCAGGAGATGGATCGCCACCACGAGGGACAGCGGCACCACGAAGACCAGCATCCCGGCGAGGACCGGGGTGGTGGGGGGGATCGAGACCATGTCGTCCGGCGGAACGTCCGCCCGGACCGCCCGCGCCCCGAGCAGGGCCACGAGCAGCACGGCCATCTCGAGGAGGGTGTCGAGGTTGCGGAACACCAGCAGGACGCCGGTGACGGGATTGCCGAGCCCGGTGACGGGCAGCACGTCCAGGACCGCGCTCCCCGCCGCCTCGGCCACGGGGGTGGCCGTGACCGTGACCCAGCCGATGGCCGCCGCCAGCGCGCCGGCGAGCAGCGCCTCCGCGACCGCGATCCGTGGCCGGGCCGCGAGCCGGTCCTCGCCCTCCCCGGCCCCGAGTTCGACGATCCGCCGGTGGGCGATGAGGAGGAGTGCCCCGGTGAGCCCGGCTCCGATGGCCGCTTCGGCGAGGGCGAGATCGGGAGATTCCAGCCGGGCCCACACGAGCGCCACCAGCAGCCCGAAGAAGACGAAGGCCACGATCGCGTCGAAGATCCGGCGGCTGGCGATCACCACCACGCTCATGGCCACCAGGGCGAGGGCGAGCAGCGGGTCGAGGATGGCTCCCGTCACGGCGGGCCCTCCCCGGTCGACCGGGCGTGGCGCGCGAGCAGCGACGCCGAGGTGGTGGCGGTGACCAGCCCGGACACCCAGACGAGGAGGATGAGGAGCTGGGCACGGACGTCGTCGGCGAGCAGCACCATCGCGAGGCTCACGAAAAACAGGCCCACGTTGTCCGCCTTGGTGAGGGCGTGCAGGCGGCTGAAGACGTCCGGGAACCGCAACAGTCCGAGTGTCCCGGCCCCGTAGAAGAGGCAGCCGACGGCGAGCACCTCCAGCGCCGTCACGGTTCACCCCCGCCGGCGAATCGCCCGGTGAAGGCGAGAGTCACCACCGCCGCCAGCAGCACGAACAGCAGGGCGACGGTGCGCAGCGACGGCAGGCCCATCCACTCCGCCAGGATCAGGAGGATGGCCACGGTGGTCGAGCCGAAGAGCACGGCCGGGAGGATGCGGTCGGTGACCGTCGGGCCGCGGACGACGCGCCACAGGCCCGCCACCAGGTTGACCAGCAGGAAGACGGCCGCCGCACCGAGCCCGGAATCCATCATCGCGCCGGACCGTCGAAGATCCGCGAGATCCGGTTCTCGAGGGCGTGGATCTCGTGGGAGTGGTCGCCCACGATCGAGTGCAGCAGGAGGGTGTGCCCGTCGTCTTCCAGGTCGACGCTGAGGCTCCCGGGGAGCAGGCTGAGCGTCCCCATCATGAGGCCCCGCGGGAGGCCCGGGGGCAGGCTGAGCCGTGATCCACCGACGGTGATTGTCTGAGGGCATTCTCGGCGTTTTGTTGGGGCGGGGTGTTCGGGGGCGTGGGGGATTCGCCGGCCTTTACCG
>JALHDK010000195.1 GCA_022838965.1 Actinomycetales bacterium
ACGGTGTTGCCCCACACCTCCTGGGCCGCCGGCGCGCCCCGCCGCAACTGGGCGGAGTCCATGACGTCGTCGTGGTACAGCGTGGCAAGGTGCGTCACCTCGACGGCGACGGCGGCGCGCCGCACCGCATCGTTCACCCCCTCCCCGAGCTGGGCGCCGAGCAGGGTGAGCATCGGCCGGAGCCGCTTGCCACCCGCCTTCGCGAGGTGCGATGCCGGCGCGGCGATGGCGGCGGTGGCATGGGAGGTGGCGTCCGCGAGCAGCTGCTCGACACGGGCCATCTCGGGCTCGAGGCGTTCAAGCAACGACGGGCGCACGGGCTCGCTCACGGCAGGTAGGTCGCGGCACTCGCCAGGGTCTCGAGGACCGGGCTGGGGAAGACGCCCAGGACGAGGGTGGCGAGCACGCTGACGGCGACGGCCACGGTGGTCATGCCCTCCGACTGGACCGCGACGGTGGTCTCGCCGTCGGGCGCCGTGAAGTACATGAGCACGACGAGCCGCACGTAGAAGAAGGCTGTGGCCGCGGAACTCACCACCGCCAGGACCACGAGCGGGCCCAGTCCGCCCTGGACGGCGGCGGTGAAGACGGTGAACTTGCCCATGAACCCGGCCGTCAGCGGAATCCCGGCGAAGGACAACAGGAAGACGAGCATCGCGCCCGCGAGCCACGGGCTCCGCCGCCCGAGTCCCGCCCACTGGGAGAGCTCGTTCGCCTCGGCGGTGATGTTCCCGTCGGCGTCCATCTCGCGGACCAGGGTGACCACGGCGAACGCTCCGACCGTCGCGAAGCCGTAGGCGAGCAGGTAGAACAGCACCGAGGAGATGCCGTTCTGCTGCAGCGCGGCCACCCCGAGCAGCACGAAGCCGGCATGGGCGATCGACGAGTAGGCGAGCATCCGTTTCACGTTGCCCTGGACGATGCCCAGGACGGTGCCCACCAGCATCGTGAGCGCGATGATCGCCCACAGGGCGGGGGCCAGGTCCCACTGCAGTCCGGGCACGACCACGTACACGAACCGCAGCATGGCGGCGAAGGCGGCGAGCTTGGTCGCGGCGGCCATGAAACCGGTCACGGGGGTGGGGGCGCCCTGGTAGACGTCCGGGGTCCAGGCGTGGAACGGTGCCGCGCCGACCTTGAACAGCAGACCCACGAGGACCAGGACGGAGCCACCCAGGAGCAGGGTGTCCATGCCGGAAGAGGTCGCGACCGCCGCTGCCACGTCGGCGAAGCGGAGGGATCCGGAGAAGCCGTAGAGCAGCGTGATTCCGAACAGCAGGAGTGCGGAGGAGAGCGCTCCGAGCAGGAAGTACTTGAGCGATGCCTCCTGGCTGAGCAGCCGGCGCCGCCGCGCCAGGCCGGCGAGGATGTACAGGGGGAGGGAGAGGACCTCGAGGGCGACGAACAGCGTCAGGAAGTCGCCGGCCGAGCAGAACACCATCATGCCGAGCAGCGAGAAGAGCGTCAGCGGGAACACCTCACCCTGGAACAGTCCCGCCCGGGTGGCCTCCACCTCCTCCTCGGTGCCCGGACGGCTGGCACCCGACGCCGCGAAGGCTCCCTCGAGGGTCTCGGTGCGGTCGGCGATCACGAGGAGCGCCACGAACGCCACCACGAGAAGCACGGCCTGCGCCGCCAGCGCGGGCCCGTCCTCGATGAGCGCACCCCCGACGACCTCCTGCGGTCCCGCCTCCTGCAGCACGGTCCAGCGCCACACGACGGCCACCAGGGCCCCGGCGACCGCCACGAGTGCGAGCGCGATCTGGATCGGCCGGCGGAGCGGCCGGGGTGCGAAGGTCTCCACCATGACACCCAGGACGGCGGCCGCGAAGATGACGACGACGGGCGTCAGGGCAGCCCAGTCGATGGCCGGTGCGACGAACTGGTTCACCGGGTGCTCCCCTCACTGGCAGTGGCGGTGTCGACGCTCTGCACGAGCGGCGCGTTCTGGTCGGCGACGGGGGACAGCACGTCCAGTACCGGCCCCGGGAAGAATCCAAGAGCCAGCATCGCGACCACCAGCGGGATCATGGCCGCCTTCTCGCGCCCGACGAGGTCCACCGCCCCGGCGATGCCCTCCTCCCGGGGGCCGGTGAACATCCGCTGGTACGGCAACAGCACGTAGAGCGCCGCGAGGATCACCCCGAACACCGCGAAGGCTGCGGCGGCCGTGTTCGCCCGGAAGGTGCCGAGAAGGACGAGGTACTCGGGCACGAACCCGGAGAGCCCCGGCAGCGCCGCGGACGCGAGCCCGGCGACGAGGAACAGCCCCGCCAGAACAGGGGTGACCCGCTGCATCCCGCGGTAGATGGGAATCCACTGGCTGCGCCCACGCCTCTCGAGGAATCCCAGGGTGAGGAACATCGCCGCGGTGGACAGGCCGTGGGCCACCATGTAGATCATCGCACCGGTCATGGCGGTCGCGGATCCCACGAAGATCCCGAGGACGATGAACCCGAAGTGGGACACGGACGTCATGGCCGTCAGCCGCATGAAGTCCCGCTGCGCGAGGGCGACGAAGCCACCCCAGAGGATCGAGATGACCGCGAGGACGATGATGACCGGGGCGGCCCACAGGGAGGCGCGCGGGAACAGTGGCAGGCAGAGCATGATCATCCCGAACGTGCCCACCTTGTCGAGGACCCCGACGAGCAGCGTGGACGTGCCGGAGTCCGCCTGCTGGGCGGTGTCCGGCAGCCAGGTGTGCACGGGGACCATGGGGGCCTTGATGGCGAACGCGATGAAGAAGGAGACGAAGAGCAGCTGCTCGGCACCCAGGGAGGCGTTCAGGCTGCCGGCAAGGTTGTCGATGAGGTAGGCCTCCTCGCCACCGGGGCCGTACCCGTGCAGCGCGACGACGCCCACCAGCATGATCAGGCCGCCGGCCAGGGAGTAGAGCAGGAACTTCAGCGCCGCCCGCCGCCTGTCCGGTCCCCCGTACCGCCCCACCAGGAAGTACACCGGGAAGAGCATCGCCTCGAACAGGATGTAGAACAGGAAGACGTCCCGTGCCGCGAACACCCCCACGACCAGCGCCTCGAGGACCAGGACGAGAGCGACGTACCCCCAGTCCGGCCCGCCCTCGCCGGGGTGCCGCGCGAGCAGCACGACCGGGACCAGGGCGACGGAGAGCAGGATCATCGCGAGGCCCAGCCCGTTGACGCCGAGGGCCCAGGAGGCTCCGATCGCGGGTATCCACGGCACCTGCTCCGTGAGCTGGATCGTCGCTGCGTAGGGGACGTCGAACCGGGCGAGTGCGATCATGGCGAGACCGAGGTGCGCCAGGGAGACCACCAGGCCGTACGTCCGTGCGACCCGGTGCAGCGCGGGGACGAGCCACAGGACGACGGCGGCGGCCAGCGGCCACACCACCAGGATCGTCAGGATGGGGAGTGCGTTCATGTGGGTGTCCGTTCCTCTCCAGGTCCCCTACATCCGTGAGGCGAGCACGGCCAGCACGACCACCGCTGCGCCTCCGACCACGTATCCGGCATAGGAGCGCACGAAGCCGTTCTGCAGCCGCGCTGTCGCCTTCCCGACTCCGGCGAGGCCGGAGGCGGTCCCCTCGACCAGGCCGTCGATGACGTACTCGTCCGCGAGGTCCACTCCGCGCGTGAGCGCCTGCCCCGGGCGCATGAACACGGCCTCGTTGAACTGGTCCTGGTACAGGTCGTTGCGCGCCGCGCGCACGAGACCGGCGGCGTGGGGTGCGGTCATCGGCACGGGCGACACCGCGAACAGGCGCCACGCGATCGCGGCACCGATGAGCACCACGGCGATCGTGGCTCCCATGATCACCGGCACCGGCAGCACGGGCTCGTGGTGT
>JALHDK010000196.1 GCA_022838965.1 Actinomycetales bacterium
CCAACGCCCGCGATTTAACTCTACTGGACGTCAAAGCGCTTGAAAATCGCAACCGCGCCCCGAACATCGAAGCCGTCAGCCCTGTAATCAACGCGAACGAGGCGGTTAAATACGGCGGTGAGAGCGAAAACACTAACATCGTTGGGTCCAACACCGCCTACCAGAAGATAATGAACCTGGAGATTGCCGAAGGTGCATTCTTTTCTGATGCAGAAGTCAACTCCAACGCGTCTGTGGCAGTCATCGGCCCGGAACTTGCCCAGCGGCTGCTTGGGCGCAAGACCAATGTGGTCGGCACCAGCCTCCGCATCAACGGGCAGCCTTTCCGCGTGGTGGGTGTTACAGTCGCCAAAGGCGGCAGTCAGTTCAATAATCCCGACCTGAACGTCTATTTGCCGATAACCTCCATGCAGATGCGCGTACAGCGCGGTAATTCTGCGGGCAGGGTGCAATTCATCATTGTTCAAGCCCGCAGCAGCGAGAGCATCGTCTGTTCGTCGATGACGCCCCGCTCGACCATCGCACTCCACCCGCGCAGGGACTCGACGTCGGCCTCGGTGAAGACAGCGGCGTCCGGCTGGACGTTCGGGAAACCCATCCCCCGCCAGAACTTGCGCGCCATCTCGACCGACGTCCCGGCCCGCTCCGCCAGATCGTGGATCGTCAGGTTCCGCGGCCCTCCCAGCAGGTTCTCCCGAACCTGTTCGACGGAGGACAGGTGACGCGAGCGCTTCTTCTCCCTGGAGGTCTTCTCCCGGCCAAGCTTCAGCAGGTCCTGGGGGCGGGCCGAGCGTCTCCCGCGCTGTCGGGGCGGCTCGGGCTCGGGTGCCGGGGATGACGTGGGTGGCTCCGCCGTCGCCGGTCCCGGATCGGACGACGACGGGGGCAGCACGGCCGCGCTCTCTCCGCGTACGCCGCGCCCGGCCAGCCGGCCCGTCCCCTGACTCACTTGGCCCATTCTACCGCCTGGTGTGGCGCAAGACACACAAGCGGGCGGGTTGGGGACGCCCGATGTGGGTGGGAGCCAGCCCCCGGACGCACCCAGCGGGCGAGCGCCAGCCCTCGACCCACCCAGGGCGCTTACTGACGGTTTGGTAGGGCTGAATACGTCGGGTCAGCGCACGCGCACCACGTCTCCCACGGTGATGGCGCGCCGTTCGCCTCCGGTCAGTTCGAGGATGAGCGCTCCGTCCTCCCCTATGCCCCTCGCCCAGCCCTCCATGACGCCGACCGGTCCCTCGACGCGCACCCGGTGGGTCAACGTGGCGCAGCTCGCCGCATACTCGGCGCGCACGCGCTCCTCGTCCCGCTCCCAGTCCGCCATCACCCCGCCGAGCGCGTCGCCCGCCACGGCCAGAACGTCCGCCGGCCGGGGCGCATCCCGGAAGAACGAGTCCAGCGAGCGGGCCCAGGGGACGGGCAGCTCCTCGACCGGCTGTCGGCAGTTGACTCCGATGCCGGCCACCACCGCTCCGCTGGAATGCCGTTCGCAGAGGATGCCGCCGATCTTGCCGCCCCACCCCCACCCCGCGAGCGGAGGACCGGCCACCAGATCGTTCGGCCACTTGAGCCGCACGTCCAGCCAGCGGGCGAGCGCGCGTCGCAGCGCGACTCCCACGACGAGCGGCACCCACGTGAGGAGCATCCCGGAGGGGGGCTGGAGCACCACGGAACAGGTCAGTGCACCGCGGGCGGGCGTCACCCACTCCCGGTCCCCCCGCCCCCGTCCCGCGGTCTGATGACGGGCAACGAGAACCGAGAGCGGGGGCCACGGCCCGGCGTCCAGCGCCGCCATCAGGTCCGCATTGGTCGAACCGGCGGTTGCCACCTCCACCACCCGTGCGAAGCCCACGACACCACCTCCGGTCCGGCACTGTGCCCCATTGTGCCGGGTCCACAACCGCGCGGCTGCAAACACGGCGGGGATCTGAGGGACCCGGCCGCGGTCCCGCAACTACCCTTGATCCCGTGAGCTCTCCCAAGACGACTGCAGCCCGCCTCGCCGACCTCGCCGCCCGCCACAAGGAGCTCGAGAGACTGGCGGACATCGCCCGCGAGAAGCAGCACTCCCGCGGGAAGGGTTCCGCGCGGGAGCGCATCGAGAGCCTGCTCGACCCCGGCAGCTTCGTGGAGCTGGATGCGCTGGCCACCCACAGGTCGACCAACTTCGGGATGGACCGGAAGAAGGTCCTCGGTGACGGTGTCGTGACCGGCTACGGCACCATCGACGGGCGCCAGGTGTGCATCTACTCCCAGGACTTCTCCGTCTTCGGGGGCTCCCTCGGCGAGGTCCACGGAGAGAAGATCACCAAGGTGATGGATCTCGCCCTGCGCACGGGTGTCCCGCTCATCGGAATCTCCGATGGCGGCGGAGCCCGCATCCAGGAGGGGGTCGCCGCACTCACCCAGTTCGCGGAGATCTTCCGCCGCAACGTGGCCGCGTCGGGGGTCATCCCCCAGATCTCGCTCATCATGGGCCCGAGCGCCGGAGGCGCCGTGTACTCGCCCGCGCTGACAGACTTCATCATCATGGTGGAGGGGACCTCCAACATGTTCATCACAGGGCCCGACGTGATCCGCGCCGTCACCGGCGAGGACGTCGGTTTCGAGGAGCTGGGAGGGGCCGCCACGCACAACGTGCGCTCCGGCGTGGCGCACTACCAGGCCGCGGACGAGGAGGACGCCTTCGACTACGTCCGCTCGCTGCTGAGCTACCTGCCGTCGAACAACCTGGCGGACCCGCCGACATGGCCGGTGGAAGGCGAGCTGGAGGTCACCGACGAGGATCTCGAGCTCAACTCGCTCATTCCGGACTCGGACACCCAGCCCTACGACATGCACGTCCTCATGGAGCACATTCTGGACGACGGCGAGATGCTCGAGATCCAGGCCGGTTACGCGCCCAACATGATCACCGCGTTCGGAACGGTGGAGGGGCACCCGGTCGGCGTCGTCGCGAACCAACCGCAGTCGATGGCGGGGACCCTGGACATCGCCGCCGCCGAGAAGGCCGCGCGGTTCGTGCGCACCTGCGACGCCTTCAACATCCCCGTCCTGACCCTCGTGGACGTCCCCGGCTTCCTCCCCGGCACCGACCAGGAGTGGAACGGCATCATCCGGCGCGGCGCGAAGCTGATCTACGCCTACGCCGAGGCAACCGTCCCCCTCGTCACGCTCATCACCCGCAAGGCGTACGGCGGCGCGTACATCGTCATGGGGTCCAAGCAGCTGGGAGCTGACATCAACCTCGCCTGGCCGACCGCCCAGATCGCCGTCATGGGCTCCGGGGGCGCGGTGAACATCCTGCACCGCTCGAAACTCGCCGCCGTCGCACGCGAGGGCGGCGACGTGGAGGCCGAGCGGGCACGGCTGACGAGCGAGTACGAGGAAGCGCTCATCAACCCGTGGGATGCCGCGGCCCGCGGGTACGTCGACGCCGTGATCGAGCCGGCCACCAGCCGGATCCAGGTCGCCCGCGCCCTCCGCGCCCTGCGAACCAAGCGCGCGAGCCTGCCGGCCAAGAAGCACGGGAACATCCCGCTGTGAGCGGCGACGAGCGTCCCGCAGGCGGGGAGTCGGCGGAGATCCCGCTGAGCGACCTCTTCCCCGGAGTCGAGGTCGTGGCCGGCGCGCCCGACGAGACCGAGGTGGCCGCGCTCGTCGCGGTCGGGATGGCCGCGCGCGCGGCCGCCGCTGCCGTCGCGCCACCACCCGAGACCCCGGAATGGGTGCGACGGGCCCGGGCGGGCAGCGCAGCAGCCGCGGACCAGCGCATCCCCGGAACGCGGTCTGCCTCGTGGCGGTGGT
>JALHDK010000197.1 GCA_022838965.1 Actinomycetales bacterium
GATGCAGACGGCGCTGGCCGTGCGCGAATGCGTCATCAAGCTGATCGACGTGCTCAACTACGTCGTGGTCTATTTCCTCGGCGTGCTGTTCTTGGTCGGCTCGGCCGACTGGCGGCTGGCGGTGCCGCTCGCCGTGTGGCTCGTCTGCTATGTCGTCCTGCTCTATTATTACATCCCGCGCCTCGGCAAGGTGTCGGAGGAGCAGGCCGACGCGCGCTCGGTGATGACCGGCCGCGTGGTCGACAGCTACACCAATATCCAGACCGTCAAGCTGTTCAGCCATGCGCGGCGCGAGGCCGCCTTCGCGCGCGAGGGCATGGAAGGCTTCCTCGACCCCGCCTATCGCACGATGCGGCTGGTGACGGGCCTCTACACCATCCTCTACCTCCTCAACTCGGTGCTTCTGGCCACGGTGGGGGCGCTGTCGATCTGGCTGTGGCTGAACGCGGCCGTGTCGATCGGCGCGGTCGCCGTGGCGCTCGGCCTCGTCCTGCGCCTGTGGGGCATGTCGCAATGGATCATGTGGGAGGTGTCGGCGCTGTTCGAGAACATCGGCACCGTGCAGGACGGCATCAAGTCGATATCGCTGCCGCAGCTGGTCGAGGACCGGCCGGGGGCGAAGGAGATCGTCGTGCCGCACGGCGAGATCCGGTTCGACCGCGTGCGCTTCCACTACGGCAAGAAGAAGAGCGTGATCGAGGACCTGTCGCTGACGGTGCGCCCCGGCGAGAAGGTCGGCGTCGCGTTCCAGCTGGCCGACGACGTCATCGATCTGTCGTCCGACTCGGCGACCACCGGCAAGATCCCCGGAACCGACCTGCGCGAGGGCGTGGACACGATGCCGGTGCTGCTGCTGCGGCAGCACGCCGCGGCCGGCGACCTCGACCCCGCCGGAACCGCCATCCTGCGCCGTCTCGACGGTGGGCTGCAAACGGACGAGGCTCTCGACGGCGTGCTGGCTGAACTCCGCATGCACCCCGTCGTGGAGGAGGCCCGCGAGATGGCGCGCACCTGGGCGCGGGACGCCGTCGCAGAGCTGGATCCGCTGCCAGCCGGTGAACTGAAGGTCACGCTGCGGGATTTCGCAGGCCTGCTCGTGGACCGGCTGTCCTGAGTCCGGCCCGGGCGCCGTCGACCGCGAAGACCGCGACGGCCAGCCACACCAGGACGAAGCCCAGCCAGCGGGCCGCGGGGAGCGGCTCGTGAAACACCAGCCAGCCGATGAGGAACTGGATGGTGGGCGTGACGTACTGCAGGATCCCGATGGTGACGAGGGGCACCCGGGCGGCGGCACCGGCGAACAGCAGGAGCGGGATGGCGGTGACGGGTCCACTCGCGGCGACAAGGAGACCGTAGGGCGAGGCGAGGTCCACGGTGGCCCGGCCCGTGACCCCGAGCCAGACGACGAGGGCGAGGGCGAAGGGTGCGATCGCCGCGGTCTCGACCGCCAGGCCCGGGAGCGCCGGGACCGACCGCCCCACCCTGTTCTTCACCATGCCGTAGAGCGTGAAGGTCGTGGCGACCCCCAGGGCCACCACCGGAACCTGGCCGTAGCCGGCGATCATGACGACGACGGCGGCGGCCCCCAGCAGGAACGCCACCCACTGGGCCCGCCTGAGTTCCTCGCCGAGAAGCGCCACTCCGGCGAGCGCCACGAGCAGGGGGTTGATGTAGTACCCGAGTGCGGCGTCGAGGGTCCGGCCCGTGGTGACGCCCCAGACGTACAGTGTCCAGTTCGCGGCCACCAGGAACCCGCCCGCGGCGAGCAGGGCGGTCGGACCCCGCCGCGACACCAGGGCGCGGAGCTGGTGCCAGGTGCCCGCGAGGGTGAGCGCCACCAGGCAGAAGGCCAGCGCCCAGAGGGCGCGATGCGCGACGATCTCGAACGGCCCGGAACGGTCCAGCAACCGGAAGTAGAGCGGGAACGCCCCCCACAGCAGGTAGGCGCCGAGTCCCTGGACCACGCCGGCTCGCTCTCGCACCTGCCCGATTGTGTCACCCGCATCACCGGCCGGGCCGCCCGTGGCGCGGCTTTTGTACAATCGGCAGAGCCACGCGGCGCCAGACGCCGCATCTCACGACGAAAGGCATTCGTGACAGATCCACGCCCCCTGAGCGTCGCCATCGTCGGCGCGGGCCCGGCAGGCATCTACGCCGCCGACATCCTCTCCCGGTCCGCCCTCGACGTCTCCGTCGACCTCTTCGAGCGCCTGCCGGCTCCCTACGGGCTCGTGCGCTACGGCGTCGCGCCGGACCACCCGCGCATCAAGCAGATCATCGTCGCGCTGTTCCGGATCCTCCAGCGGGGTGACATCCGCCTCTTCGGCAACGTCGAGATCGGACGGGACCTGTCCATCGCGCTGCTGCGGGAACACTACGATGCGGTGATCCTCGCCACCGGGTCCGATCGGGACGCCCCGCTCGACCTGCCGGGCGCCGATCTGCCCGAGGTTCACGGTGCCAGCGAGTTCGTGTTCTGGTACGACGGGCATCCCGACGCCCCGCGCTCCTGGCCGCTGCGGGCGCGCGAGGTCGCGGTCCTGGGCGCGGGGAACGTCGCGCTCGACGTCGCCCGCATCCTCACGAAACGGGTCGAGGACCTCGTCCCCACCGATATCCCCGACAACGTGCTGGCGGCGCTGCGCGACAACCCGGTCACGGATGTGCACATCTTCGGGCGGAGGGGACCGGCCCAGGCCAAGTTCACACCGCTCGAGCTGCGGGAACTCGGCCAGGTCCCGGGCGTGGACGTCGTCGTGTACGAGGAGGACTTCGAATTCGACGAGGCCTCGGAAGCGGCCATCCGGTCGTCCAACCAGACCAAGCAGGTTGTGAAGACCCTCGTGGACTGGACGCTCAAGGAGCCCTCCGACCTCACCGCGCCCCGCCGGATCCACCTGCACTTCCTGCATGCTCCGGTGGAGATCCTGGGCAGTGGGGGCCACGTCGTCGGGATCCGCACCGAGCGGACCACCCTGCAGGGCGACGGCACCGTCCGGGGCACGGGTGTCCACGTCGACACGCCGGTGCAGGCCGTCTACCGCGCCGTCGGCTACTTCGGTTCGCCAGTGCCGGGGGTGCCGTTCGACGACGCGCGGGGTGTGGTGCCCAACGTCGAGGGCCGTGTCGTGGACGCTCACGGGCAGCCGATCCCCGGTCTCTACGCGACAGGCTGGGTGAAGCGCGGCCCCGTGGGTCTCATCGGGTCGACCAAGTCCGACGCCCAGCAGACGATCGCCCACCTCGTGGAGGACGCCGGGGCGGGCCGCCTGACGGGGACCGGCCGCCGGGACGCCGTCGTGGGGGCGCTGGCGGAGGCTGGTGTGCGGTACACGACGTGGGAGGGGTGGGAGCTCCTCGACGCGTTCGAACGCGAGCTCGGGGAACGGCAGGGACGGGAGCGGCTGAAGGTGGTGGAGAGGGAAACCATGGTCGCCGTCAGCCGCACCGAGGAGCACGCCGGCAAGCTGTTCTGAGCCCGGGAACACCCGCCACCGGTCCGGCGTTGAGGGAGACGTGGGATCACGTCACAACAACGGGCTGAAGACCGCGGCGCTGTTCGGCGTCCTGTGGGCCATCCTCCTCGGTCTGGGATGGATCATCGCGAACTCGACCAGCGAACCGTTCTTCCTCGTGCTCTTCGCGGGTTTCGGGCTGGTGTCGACCTTCGTGTCCTACTGGTTCTCCGACAGGATCGCTCTGCGGTCGATGCAGGCTCGGCCGGTGACGGAGGTCGAGGCACCCCAGATCCACGCGATGGTCCGCGAGCTCGCCACGCGGGCCGGCCAGCCGATGCCG
>JALHDK010000198.1 GCA_022838965.1 Actinomycetales bacterium
GAGATCCTCTCCGCCGCGGAGAATGCCGTGTTCTTCGGCGGCGCGGGGGTTTCCACCGAGTCCGGGATCCCGGACTTCCGCTCAGCGGACGGCCTCTACGCCGCCCGGGCCACCTACGGCTACCGTCCGGAGGACATCCTGTCCATCGACTTCCTCGAGGACCGCCCCGACGTCTTCTTCCGCTACTACGTCCACGAGATCCTCCACCTGGACGCCCGGCCGAACCCCGCCCACCGGGCGCTCGCCCGCCTCGAGGACGAGGGCCGGCTGCGGGCCGTCGTGACCCAGAACATCGACGGCCTCCACCAGCTCGCCGGGAGCCGCACCGTGCACGAGCTGCACGGCTCGGTCCACCGCAACTCCTGCCGGGACTGTGGCACGGCCTACGACGTCGCCACGATCGTGACGGGGGCCGCCTCCCCCGGCGGGGTGCCGCGGTGCGAGCGGTGCGACGGCGTCGTGCGCCCGGACGTCGTGCTGTACGGCGAGGCCCTGGACGAGCGGGTGGTCTCCGCCGCGGTGAGCGCGATCCGGGCCGCGGACGTGCTGATCGTGGGTGGGACCTCGCTGGTCGTGTACCCGGCGGCGGGCCTGATCCACTACTTCCGGGGCGACCGGCTCGTCCTCATCAACCGGGACCCCACCCCGTACGACGACCTCGCCCACCTCGTGATCCGCGCACCGATCGGGCAGGTGCTGGGCGCCGCAGTGCCGGGGTAGCCGCCAGCGCAGTCAGCCCGCCGCGGCGGCGCCGGCCTCCACGCCGGCCTCGAGGAACGCGACCACCCGGTCCCGCCACTCCCCGCCCACGGCGGCGAGGCCGCCGATGTGGCGCGCGTCCGGCACCACCCACACCTCGACCGAGTCCGGCGAGCCGGTCCGGATGTGGTCGGCGGCGTGCTGCTCGTCAGGCATCCGGCCGGCCGCGATGAGCAGCACCGGCCGCGGCGCGGCGGCGGCCACCGCCGACCGCAGCGGGTCCGGCTCCGGCGCGTCCGTCAGGTGGCGCACGAACCAGAAGCGCAGCAGGTCGATCCGCTCCTGCACCTCGCCGCGCCGGCCGTAGACCGAGGAGAACCAGTCGTTGTCCGCAGCCACCCTGCCGGTGGCGCCCTCGGCCACCACCGCCCGGATGCGCGGGTCAACCGCCGCAGCTCCGATCGCCTGCTCGCCACCCATGGAGAACCCCACGACGCCGATCCGCGTCTCGTCCACCTCCTCCCGCGCGGCGAGGAACGAGACGGCGGCCGGGACGTCCACCTCGCCCCACCAGCCGTAGTCCATCGCGCGCCCCTCACTCCGCCCGTGGCCTCGAGCGTCCAGCGCGAGCACCCCGTACCCCCAGCGGGAGAGGAGCACGGCGTGTTCGAGAACGGCGGACCGCGTGCTGCCCGCGCCGTGCAGGAGCACCACCGCCGACCCGTTCGTCGCGGGCAGGTACCAGCCGGAGAGCTGGAGGCCGTCGGGCGTCGGGACGGTGACCTCCTCGTAGGTGAGCCCGCGGTGGGCGGGGGTGAGGGTCCCGACCTGGGCGCGCGGCGTCGTCGTGGCGGCGACGGCGGGACCGAGGCTGAGCAGCAGCACGAGGGCGCCCGCGAACACCACCAGCACCACGGGAAGCGCGCCCCACCACCGCAATGGCGCCGTCAGCGCGCGCGTGCCGGCGACGAGGAGCACGAGGCCGACGAGGAGGGCGAGGGTGCCGAGCGCCGTCGTCAGCGACATCCCGGACCGGGTCAGGTGCGGAACGGCGATCCCGGCACCGGCGGCGAGGGCGACGGCGCCGACGGGGACCGCGAGCAGGCCCCGGAGAATGCGGCCGGGGCTCGACCGGGACGTGCTGGTCACGCGGCCACTATTCCATCCGGGCAACGCTCCTGCAGGGACCGGCACGCGGGTGTGGACGCAGCCCCGCCGCGATGACGACGCCGTCCGGCCGATGACCGGGGAGACTGGGGGAGGATGTCGCGTCCGGAGGAGGTACGTGCTCGATGTGGTTCCTGTTCGGGTTCGCCGCGCTCCTGCTGGTCCTCGGCCTGCTCGTGCACGTCTTCAAGCTGCACTTCCTCATCTCGGGCTACAACACCATGCCGAAGGCCAGGCGGGAGAAGGTCAACATCCGGGCCGTGGCGCGGCTCATCGGCCTGTGGTCCTACGCCAATGCCGCGGTTCTCGCGGTGGCCGGGATCCTCGTGGCGCTGGGCGTGCAGGTCCCGATGGCGGTGCCGCTCGGGTTCTTCGGCATCACGACGGTCCTCCTCCTCATCCGCGCGCAACGCTACGACGGCAACCTCTTCGACGAGCACGGCCGGCTCCTCCCCGGCGCCGGGAAGCAACTGGCCGTGGTGGGGGCGGTCATCACCGTTCTCGTGGCGGGCATCGGCGCGTTCCTGTTCCTGCTGTCGCGGCCCGCCGGGATCACCGTCACGGAGGAGGGCGTGGAGATTTCCGGCCTCTACGGCACCACCCTGGGGTGGGACACGATCACGACGGTCGAACTCCTGGAGGATCTGCCGACGATCGAGATGCGCACGAACGGTTCCGCGGTCGGGCCGCACCTGCGCGGCCACTTCCGGACCACCGAGTACGGCCAGGTCCGGCTCTTCGTCAACGCCGACGTCCGCCCGTTCGTCCTCGTGGAGAGCGGAGGTGGCGTGGTGATCATGAACCGGGCGACCCCGGCCGGAACGATGGAGCTGTTCCAGGAGATCGAGCTGGCCCTTCTGGCCGGCTCCCGGAGCGGCTAGCGTTGGTGGGTGGGAGGATGGAAGGAGGCCATCGTGTCCGATTACCCGCAGTCCGCCTACCCCGAGCAGCCGCCACCCGGTTACCTCTCCCAGGCCGACTTCGAGGCGCGCGCCGCGGCCCGCAAGCGCATCCAGGCCCGGCGGGACCTGGCCTCGCACGCCGTGGTCTACCTGGTGGTCAACACCTTCATCATCGGCATCTGGTGGTGGACCGGCGGCGGCTACTTCTGGCCGGCCTGGGTCCTCGGGGGCTGGGGCATCGGTCTGGTGCTCAACGCCTGGGAGGTCCTGATCCGCCGGCCCATCACGGACGAGGACATCGACCGGGAACTGCGGCGGGGTTCGCGCCGCTGAGTCCCGGGCGTGGTCATCCGCATCGGCACGTCCGGCTGGTCCTACGACCACTGGGACGGCGTCCTCTACCCGCCGGGCACTCCGGCGCGGGACCGGCTCCGGATCTACACGCAGCACTTCACCACGGTGGAGCTGAACGCGAGCTTCTACCGCTGGCCGCGGGAGGCCACCTTTGCGTCCTGGAACCACCGCCTCCCCCCGTACTTCCAGATGTCGGTGAAGGCGCCGCGCGGTCTGACGCATGCGAAGCGGCTCTACGCGCCCGAGGCGTGGGTGGAGCGCATCTGCAGCTCCTGGCACGCGCTCCGCGACCATCGCGGCATGCTCCTCGTCCAGCTCCACCCCGCGCACGAGCGCGACGACGCCCGCCTCGACTTCTTCCTCGCCCAGTTCCCCGAGTGGGTTCGCATCGCGGTCGAGTTCCGCCACCCCTCCTGGGTGCACGACGACGTGTTCCACCTCCTCGAGCGCCGTCGCGCCGCCTCCGTGGTGATCTCGGGAGCCGGGCTCCCGTGCGTGCTGCGGGCGACATCGGCCGAGGTGTACGTCCGGCTGCACGGTCCGGACCGCGACCACCTCTACGCCGGCTCCTATCCGGACACTGACCTCGGATGGTGGGCCGACCGGATCCGCGAGTGGGACGCCCAGGGCCGGGACGTCTACGCC